>JAIRMY010000174.1 GCA_031258335.1 Spirochaetaceae bacterium
CCTCTAATATCAACTGAATACCGTAGCCCAAGAGCGGAGACGGTATGAGGTACAGAGTTTTTGCGGCAAGCGGCATGGCTGCCCGGGCGGCGCGCTCCGCCTGACGCGGTGCGTCAACCCGCGAAAGCAGGAATTTACCATGGTATAAGACGGAAAAACCCCGCCGCGCCTCTACGAGACACGGCGCTTCAGGCGTTTCGCCGGAAATTTCGCCGCTCAAACCGGCTAATTGCTAAGGTACGTAAAATAAACGCTGAGGAAACGGTCGTCAAACTTGTTACTCGACAGAATCGTGTTTGTAATCTGCTGTTGTATATTGTTCGCCACCCACCAGCCGGAAAACGAGGATTCGCTAGTCTCGGCGGCGGCGCTATCTTCAAGTTCCGCTTCCGGGTACAGAAGCACGATGTTATCCCCGTTCCCACTCAGCACCACAGGCTGCGAAGGTTCGCCAACAGGCGTAGAAAACGCCGTCCGCCAGAAATTTTCATCGCTCACGGCGTCTTGCAGTACGGGGGCGCTGAATGAATTAACCGTGGTAAAGAGCCCGCTGCTCCCATAGTTGATGGGCAACGCGCCGAATTCATAGACTTCTATGCCTTTTTCCGCCGCCGCGCCGTCAAAACTTGAATTCCGCGCCTCGCGGGACAGGTCTTCCGCCTGACCAATCAGCCAGTCTTCGATGATTCCCCGCTCATTATCCATTATATAATCACGAATCTTGCTCAAAACGGCGTCATCCTGAAGGTTTGGCGACTCGGCATCCTCGTTGGCGCGGTATATAGCCCAGCCTGAAGGGATTTTCACAAGATCGCTTGTTTCGCCTTTCGCAAGGTTATAAAGCGGACTCCGCTGTTCCTCTTCCGGTATCCCGGCGGCAACCTCAAAAACCATGCGCTGCCCCGTATCCCCGCCCCGTTCGGAATACGAATCCGAGGACTGTGTACGCGCCGCATCCTCGAAAGACGTTTCGTTTGACCGTATCCTGTCCAGAACAGCCCGCGCCTCCCGTTCATCGCCCGAAATGGTTATCTGCGAGAGGTACAAAGTTTTGAACAAAGTGATATTTTTATTGGCGTAAGCTATGATTTCCTCGTCGGGATACGAGGAGTACGGGAATGTCGTCATCTTGAATTTACGCTGGAGCAACGCCATCTGTCCTATAAACTCAGCCTCGGCACTTGCGGTCTTTACCGTCTCCGCATCGCCGTGGTAGAGGGACACGGCTATATCGTTCCGCATATCCTGCCAGAGTTTAATCCGCGAGGAGGCATCGAGTTTGTTGTACTTTACCGCGGAAAAACGCCCGTTTTCCTGAAAATCCGGCAGTTCCGCGACCTTTTTATCGACAAACGGCTTTGATGGGGCGTAACCGGACTCGTTCATTATATCCAGCGCCGCCGTGCGGACTACTGTAGATTCGAAGGCGTTCCGCCATATCTGGTAATCGCTCATCCCGTAATACCGCGCGAGAGCGGCGTACTGCTCCCTCATTCTGGCAAAGAAACCGCCGGCGGAATAGTTGATAGGCTTCTTGTCCCAGTAGCCGAATTCCAAACTGGAAACGGACAAGCCCTCCCCCGGCACTATGGCCGGCACAAGGACAAACGCTATTATTACTATGACAAGAACGAGCACCGTCCCTATGAAGAGCAACGGATGTTGCTTAAACCGCCGCCCTATCTCGCTTTGCTCAAGTGTATCCTGCTTTTTGCCATGTTTTTCGGACTTTTTTTCCGACATAAAACCCCCGTCAGCTCTTTTCACCGGATTTTGCGTCCGCCCCAGACACGGCTTCACCTGCGGTTTCGGCAGCGGCGGCTTCGGCTTTGGCAAATTTAACCAGCGCGACCACCTGATCTTCGGCGGAAATCAGCTTTACCCCATCGCCCAGAACTATATCACGGACGTGTATGGACTGGTTCACCCCCAGACCCGATATGTCAACCGTGATACGCGGGGGAAGGTCTTTGGGCAGACATTCAACTTCTATATCATGTAAAGGCGTTTCAAGAACGCCGCCTTCCCGCACGCCTATGGGATTCCCGGTGATATGCACGGAGACGCGGGCGCGCAACAGTTTACCCATCTCAATCTCGTAAAAATCGACATGAATGATGCTGCCATCCTGTATGTTCCTCTGCGTGGATTTGACGAAAGCATCGTGCGACGCGCCTTCAATGTCCACCTGGACTATCGTACTCTCAGAAATATTCCGCAGATGTCCGGATAATTCACGCCCGTCAAGGTCTATGGGTATAGATTCGCCTTTCCCGTATATGACTCCGGGTACACGTCCCGCTTTTCGCAGGCGGGCGGATCTGGCGGAACCAAAATCAGTCCTTTTCTTCGCTGAAAAAACAACATTGCTCATTTTTCGAACTCCTTAACTGCTTGTTTCCTGATTATTGTATAGCATCCGGCAAAAACTGTCCACCCCGCCAGCGGGTTTCAATGCGCTCCGCGCTAGCGTCCCGAAGGCGGCTTTCGGCTTCTGCGTTCACTACGAAAGAGGCGGTTGGCATACGCGGCTGATAGCCGCTATTCACTCCTCATTCCTCATTCACTGCTCACTGCTCACTGTTTATGAGGGGGAGCGCTGCCGCCTGGCGGCGAAACGTAAAGACATGTTAGGCGGCGTTTTTTTACATGGTATTTTTTATTAATCTGTTTTTTATAATAAACAACACGAAAACTAACATAAAAGTCATAAGTGTAGGTATGAAAACAATGTATTTATTAAATAACCAATTACCAGCCATACCAATAAATACAATAATTAAATTTATTAAACTTATGGATTTATCCAATTTTTGCTTTTTTGTAATAAAATCGGATAATACAAGGGTAAATACAGGGACAAATACCATCGTAATAGAAATAAGAAATTTTTCAAGAATTAACTCAAAACGACTAACCGGAAAAAATACGGAAACCAATAATGTAAATATACCGACCGCTAAAATCGGGCTGCGAATATTTTTACTCTTTATCCATTGTGTTGATGATACTGCAGCCGAATAAATAGCAACAAAATTAGTAGTTATGGTAGATAACAAAACTATAACGCAGGCTATATAACGGAATTTACTTGATGCAATAAATGCAAAAATATTGTTTCCGCTTGAAATGGCAACCAAGAGTCCGATTATGTACATAAAACAGCTTCCAAGAAAATAGCCGAGAAACGGCATCAAGGCGGCGCAAAGTTTGTTATTTGCTTTACTGGAATAGTCTCCCACTAATGGCAGCCATGAAACCGGCATTGCTATAGACAACTCTATTCCCAGCATTATACTCATGCCATTTGAAAACGTTAAAACGCTTGATTCATAGTTAAAAGATTCGACTAGAAACAAAACACAAAGACCCGCCAAAAGAACAACCGCTATATCATTTATTCGCCCCCCAGGACTGCCAAAGATTACAGCCCATACCATTTGCAGGATGGATAAAGTAAATGTTATCATCCAAAAAGGCAGATTTGGAAAAACGGCGGCGATAGCGCCTCCTGCCTGTACAACTAAAATGATAATCCATCCGATCAACTGTACCAGATTGCATAATGCGACAAGTTTCCCGCCATTTTTACCGAAAGAAAAAGCCACGCTGTCCATGGCGTTTAATTTCCGGCAATAAGAAACATAAGCTCCACCGGCAAAAAGTGTCGTCCCAATTAAATGTCCAATAATTATTGCAATAAACCCCTGGGCAAAACCTAGAGGGGCAAGCAGACCTCCAGTAAATATTTCTGAAACGGAAATTGCCGCCCCAACCCATAGTAAAAACATGGTGCTTTTTTTCACAATTACTCCATAAAAACAGCTAAAACTTAGCTTTTAGCATAAACATTTCTTTAATTTATACATTTAGGGAGAAAAGCGGAAGGTAGGCAAGTCCCGCCCGGTTTGTGGCAGTGTTTTGCTTACCCTCATGCCGCCGTTACCCGCAAAAAAGGCCTTGACACTTTTGTTTGAATGACCTAACATACTCCCTGTTTTGTGGCGGAAATATTGACGGCGGGAAAGACCGCAAGGAGAAGATATTATGATTAAAAGTTGTTTGAAGCGTGTAGTCTTGCCGCTTTTAGGCGTAGGGTTACTGTTTGCCTCATGTTTTTCCGGACCTGTTGCCGGAAATGGTTCAGTCGGCATTGCTTCCGGTATGGCGGGTGGAAAGGCGTTGGATGACAGAGCAGGTGGTTGGGAGGATGTTGACGGGCTTTCCAGCGCCAGCATCCTCAGGGTAGGCCGGGACCGGTTCGGCTATGTTGACCGGAACGGCATGGACGGGTATAGGATCAAGATAGTCGATGTGGCGGATCCTACAAAAACCGTCCGTGAAACGCTTGTCGCCGGAACGGGGAGAAACGTGGCGATGTGGGCCGCCGGACCAAACAGGCGTATCGTTCTGGTGGAAGCTGACGAGGTAGACCGGGCAAATTACACGGGGTACAATATCATCGTCTACGACGAGGATTTAAGCCCTGTAGCAAGTTTCCCCTATGGCAACCGGCTCGGACTTGCCGAAGGACACCGGGCGCGGCCCCTGAATCACCGTGAGCCTATCGTGGCCCTGACGGACAAGTACGCCTTCGCTGGCTGGGAGGATAAGTCGCCGGTCGCCGCCGACCCTGCCCCCAACTTCATAGGCGTCTACTCCATCGCTGACGGCAAATCAGGCCACATCCCCATTTCAGGTGACGCCGGTAATTTGAACATCGGCAATCTCACCGGTTTTGCCGCCCAAGGCGATTACATCATTGCAGGGGGAAGCGCCGGAACCAAAGTCCTCAAAATAAACGCTTCCGCCCAAACCATCACTGCCGCCGTGGTCGGTTCTGTTGCCGCGCAGACTCCCGGTTCCCACTGGATACAGGACAACGGAAAATATGTGCTGGAATCTGTTGAGGGGAACGGTACGGTCAGGATTTGGAAATGGAACGGCGGCGATGCCCCCTCCCTTGTCGACGTTGTAACGGTTGACGCGACATCGGGAAGCGTACAGGCCGTCTCCTTTGACAACGAGAATCAGGAGCGGGCGTATCTTTTGGGCAAGGTGGCAAACGCTAACGCCGGTAACGTGTACCGCATTAACCTTGCCACGGCCCAGGCGGTGAAGCTCTTCAATGTCCCTGGTTTTGAAGGCGGTGGCGCGTTGACCGGAATGTGGACTATACAGGTGGAGACTGACGGCGCTGATACATGGTACATAATGAGCGGCAATGTGGCGGGAACACCGGAACGTAACGGCGTCCTCGTGATCAAGAACCCGCCAACCGACGGCGGCACGATTGATGACAGCATTATCTCCGCAAGCCTCTTGGATTTCCCCACTCCGGCGCGAAGCATGAAGGCGTTCAAAGGCTCCGGGCGTATCGTCTATGTGACCAAGAATCACCCAAGCCGTAACTACTTTGCCGACTCGCGCTATATGTTGCGGGTCATGCA
>JAIRMY010000235.1 GCA_031258335.1 Spirochaetaceae bacterium
TTTGTAATTCACATAGCTTTCTTTATCTATCCACGAACTATGCGGCTGTACTGGTATGATTTGTCTTTTGGTATGGATTCAATTACATGGCAGACCTTGCCGTTCAATGTTTCTTCCCGCAAAATCGTATGCGTATCTTTCTCGGCATCACGGTCGGCGGAAGATATATCATCGTAAGACAAGTCCGTGCCTACAAAACTTCTCGCCCCCTCCTGCGCCGCTATGCGCCTGACCCTGTTCAACTCAGGCAGGTATATCCAGCGGTCCTCACCGCCGCCGCCGTTTTCCACGGTAAGAAAGCGCGTTCCCTTTACCGAAGCCGGGCTTAAAAATTCGACTATGGTACGGCTGCCCTTAGGCCCGTCCTTTGAATACTGGTTGATGGTACGCTCAGTCTTCGAGCCATTCTTCGCCGTCAAGACCATAGTTGACTGCGACTGCACCGTGTCCGCCTCTATCCTGTCCCTCGACAGCCTGACTACTTCATCGGCGCTTTGCCCATACAAACCGTACGCGGACAACAGGACAACAACAAAAAAACAATTACGCATAAAACCCCCAATAACAACAGCTTGACATAACCCCCCACCCCTTTCAAGCGGCTTAGCCGCTTTAATATCCGCTACGCGTCAGCCCACCAGCGGGTTTTAAGGCGCTCCGCGCTAGCGTCCCGAAAGCGGAGTTCGGGTTCTGCCTTCACTACGATAAAGGCGCTTGGCATACGCGGCTGGCGGCGGTCTCGTTAGTCAAGCGCCCTATTCACGTTGAAGGCGATGCGTAAACCCGCTGGCGGGCGCGGCTGGTGGCTTTGGGCGCATCCCCGCGCTTCGCGCGGGGTCGGGCTATCCGCTCCAATAACGCCACATGGCGCTACGCGCCGAGCGGCGTTATTCCGCTTCCCCCGCGGTGTGCGCCGCAGGCGCAGCCCACAAAGCGGCAGGCCGTTGGCCTGTCTTGCGCACACCGCGTGTCCCGCATATGGGTTGTGCCACCCCCACTCAACGCCATCGCCGTCCAGATGCCTGCCGGCAGATTTACCCGCCGCCTAGCGGCGGCCAGGCGGCCAGCGGCGGCCTTGACTCTTATCACGAATACCTATAACATACGTATAGTTACTAGGAATTTTGAGGTAGAGGCGATGATAAGGCTTGAAAGAATAACCAAAAGCTACCAAACGGCTAACGGACTGTTACAGGCTCTCGATTCGATAACTGTACACATTCAAAAAGGCGTTGTTTTTGGGTTCATTGGCTTTTCAGGGGCCGGAAAATCCACATTGTTAAGAACTATCAACCTTCTGGAACGCCCGGACAGCGGAAACGTTTTTATTGACGGCGAAGACATTACCAGTCTGCCGCCAAAAGAACTTTTAAGACGAAGGGAGAGAATAGGCATGATTTTCCAGCACTATAACCTGCTGTTGAACAGCACAGTTTATAAAAATGTCGCCTTTCCTTTGGAAATTACACAGGTTAAAAAGAATGAAATAGAAAAACGGGTCAAGAAATGTCTTGAAATAGTTGATTTGCCGGAAAAAATAAGCGATTATCCGGCAAAATTAAGCGGCGGTCAAAAACAACGTGTGGCGATTGCCCGCGCCATCATTACTGAGCCGAAAATTCTCTTGTGCGACGAGGTGACATCCGCTCTGGACCCCCAAACAACGGAAATCATCCTAAATTACCTACGAAAAATCAATAAAGAATTGGGAATCACTATTGTTTTAGTAACCCATGAGATGGATGTGGCCCGCGCGATTTGTGATCATGTGGGTGTATTGGAGAATGGTTTTCTCGTTGAAACGTTAGATATGGCTCGAAATACCGACTGTACGCCGCAGTCAAAATTGGGACGATTCCTGTTTGGTAACGGTGAGGGTATTTAAATGTTGTTGAAAGGGGAATTATTATGCAGTTGATTATTGATCTGCTTCCACAAATTGGAACTGCGTTAGTCCAAACATTTTTAATGATGTTTTTTACCCTCACCATTGCCGCCCTGCTCGGCATCCCGCTGGGGACTTACCTCTATCTAATTCGTTCCGGCTCTATTGTAGAGAAACCAAAAACTTATCTTGTCCTCGACGTTATTGTCAATATTGTGCGCTCCTTTCCGTTTCTGATACTGTTGGTCGCCATGATACCCTTAACACGGTTGATCGTAGGTTCGTCAATAGGAACAGCGGCGGTCATTGTCCCGCTTTCGGTCAGCGCCACGCCCGACTTTGCCCGGCTCACAGAACAAACGCTGCTCGAAGTTCCGCACGGCGTCATTGAGATGGCGGAAGCCGCGGGCGCTAACACGAGGCAAATTATATGGAAAGTCCTCTACAGAGAAGCGCGTTCCGGACTCGTCAACAGCGCGACTATGATCAGCGTCAGCTTTTTTTCGTACTCGACGGTAGCGGGGCTTGTAGGCGGCGGCGGTATAGGTGATTTTGCGATAAAATACGGGTATTACAGGTATAGGCCGGCCGTCATGCTGTTCACAGTTATACTGATCATCATCATCGTTCAGATTATTCAGACAGCCGGAAGAATCATATCGCGGAAAATTGACAAGAGAAATTAGAAACAGCTTGAGACCAGTTTGTCGAGAAACTTAAACATCAATTTGTTGTTTAGGGCTATATAGCCGTGCCGCCTTGTTATTTCTTCGCCGCTTTGGATGAACTTGCCCTTTTCGCCGGTTTTGTCGAGTTCTCCGGCAAACAGGTAAGCCATCTGATACGTCAACTCAAGGTGGAATTGAAAGGCAAAGACATTGCCGCCGTAAATAAAACCATGGTGGGCGCATGCATCGTTTGAAGCGATGAGTTTGGCGTTTTCCGGCAGAACACTGAACGTATAGGAGTGCCACTGAAAAATAACTGCCTCTTTGCCTAACACCGATAGTACAGGGTGTTCCTGCGCCGTCTTGTTAAAGTTCACAGTCCGCCAGCCTATCTCTGTTTCTTCGTTTTTCGTTACCTTACCGCCCAATGCCACAGCGAGCAACTGTCCGCCCAGGCAAAAACCTACCGCGATTTTTCCGGCTTCAACGGCTTTCTTTATAAAGGTTTTTTCGCAGGCAAGCCAGGGGAACTTGTCTTCTTCGTGGACATTCATCGTGCCGCCCATGATGAACAAAATGTCAAAATCAAGGTCGGGCGGCAGTTTTTCACCCTTGGTTAGTACAAGCGTTGTAAGCGTATGGCCGTTTTTCAGCGCCCATTCAATTATGCTTCCCGCGTCGTCGTATTCGTGATGCTGTAACGCGAGAAGTTTCATCGCGTTCTCCGCAGCAGATGCAGGTAATTACCATATCCCGCCTGTTCCATTTCCTCTTCTGGAATGAATCGAAGGGAAGCGCTGTTGATACAGTACCGAAGTCCTCCTAATTCTTTTGGACCGTCGTTAAATACATGGCCTAAATGCGCGTTTCCGGTTACACTTCGTACCTCCGTTCTCAGTTTAGAATCCCGCCTGTCTTCAAGCTCGGCGATCAGTTCCGGTGAAACCGGTTTTGAAAATGCCGGCCATCCGCACCCTGAGTCAAATTTATCGGCGGAAACAAAAAGAGGCTCGCCAGTGGTAATGTCCACGTAAATACCTTCACGAAATTCATTGTAGTATTCGTTGAGAAACGCTTTTTCCGTATCGTCTTCCCGTGTTACGCGGTATTGCAGGTCGGATAGACTCTGTTTTAATTCTTCGTCAGATTTGCGTTTATAATCTGACAGCTTTAAGTTTTTTATTTTTTCAAATACGGCGTTATCTATATGGCAGCACTCGTCTTGATTATGCTCCAAATACCTTTGATGATACTCCTCGGCGGGATAGTAATTTGAAAGCGGCAAAACCTCCGTCTCTATTTTTCGTTTGGCTTTCCGCTCCAAGTTCTGTACATAGCGCGTGATGAGGTCAAGCTCGCGCGGGTCGTCTGTATAAATTCCGGTTCTGTACTGGGTTCCGGCATCCGGTCCTTGTCGGTTTAACGAAAACGGGTCTATCGCCTCAAAAAAAGCGGCAAGCAGAAAAAAAAGCGGCGCGCTATCCTCGTCATAGCTTACCTTAACAGTTTCGGCAAAACCTGTATCGCCCCGGCGTACCTGTTCATAGCTTGGATTGTCAACATGACCATTGGCGTATCCCGCCTCTGTCGCGGTAACGCCGGGGATTAACGAGAAGTATTTTTCAACACCCCAAAAACAGCCGCCGGCAAAATAAATTTGTTTTACCATTCACATCACTCCGTTTCTAATCTGGTATTCATTGTATCCCATACTTACAGTATAAGTTGCCAATAACTTACATCTATACATCTGTTGAATTTGAATCCCGCTTCTTTCAAATGGCCTATCTCTCTAAACCCGAATTTGCCATGAAGCGCCTCGCTTGCCTCGTTCCCGCGCTCCATGAGCGCCATTACCGAATGTTTTCCCATTTTCCGCGCCTCGTCAAGTATGGCCGCCATAAGCTGGCTGCCGGCATCATTTCCGGTGAGTCCGTGTTTTACATAAATCGAATCGGAGACGGCAAAACGGTACGCGCTTCTTGCGATGTAATGGTTAAGGTAGGCATAGCCTATAACTTCATCTCCCTCTACATTGACAAGCCACGGGAACTTTTTTGTAACTTCTGTGATGCGCCTTTCCATTTCAGAAACAGTAACGTCTTCTTCTTCCGCCGTAACGCAGGTAAAGCGGACGTAGTAATTGTAAATATCGCGTATTGCCGGAGCATCAGAAATCCTTACCGGTCTAATCATCGTGCTTTTCCGTTTTACGAATTTTCCAGATACCGCTCGCGTTCCCATTCGCTGACCGTGGTGTTGTGTACGCCTATGTCGAAATTGATCAGTTCACTGAATATGTAGACAAATTCTTTGCCAAAATACTCAAGCGCCTTTTCACTTTTTTCAAAAAGCGCCGCGGCCTGCGCGAGGGTGCGGGGCATCTTTTCAAGTTTTTCGTTGTAGTAGCCGTTTCCTTCGAGAATTTCCGCCGGGGGCAGATTGTTTTCCAGTCCGTAGAGCCCGGACGCCAAAGACGCGGCTATCAAAAAATAGGGGTTTGCGTCCGCCGAGCCTGTACGCTGCTCAATGCGCGTCGCCTCTCCCCTGCCGACCAACCGCGTCGACGCCGTCCTGTTATCGTAGCCAAACCCCACCCGTGTCGGCGCGAAAGACATATCGGAAAGCCGCTTGTACGAATTCACCGTAGGGGCGGCCAGCGCCATAAATTCGCTTGTCCCGCTTAGAATGCCCGCCGCGTACCGCAAAAGCAGCCCTCGGTCTTCGTTAAAGGCATTCTTCCCGTCCGCCGTCCATAGGCTCTGGTGTAAATGGTAACCGCTTCCAGAAATTCCGTTAAAGGGAAACGCCATAAATGTCGCGTAAAGCCCCTTTTTGCGGGCTATTTCCTTCACCGCGTTCCTAGCAATCACCGCGTTGTCGGCATTGGTCAGTGCATCGCCGTACTGTAATATCATTTCCATCTGACCGGGGCCGTATTCTGTGTGTACCGCCTCAATTGGGATGTTAAATCCTTCAAGATTTTTTATTATCTCGTCAACAATATCACTGTACCAGCCGATTTTCCCTATGGAATAGGTTTCCTTGCCGCCGAAGAGAGGCTTTTTTTCAGCGTCCAGAAGATAGAATTCTATCTCCGAGCCAACCTTTACCGTGTACCCAGTTTTCGCAAAACGTTCCAAAATATTTTTCAAAATCTGCCGGGGCGCGACAGGGATAATATCGCCGGTATCGATGACCAAATCGGCGATGGCAAAGGCGGTTCCCGGCCTCCACGGAATTTCGCGCAGAGTCGAATAGTCCGGCTTCAACGTCATATCGGAAGCGCCGTTTTCAAACGCCGCGATAGGCGATGTAGTAAAATACTCCGATTGAATATCCCATGTAAGCGGGGCGCGGCAAACACTAGTTCCGTCTGTCGGATGATCCAACAGAAAACGGGCGGGCAGTCTTTTACCAATAATGGAGCCGTTAATATCGGCAAAACCTATCTCGACCGATGTAATATTATGATCGGTTATATACTGTTTTGCCCTTTTTACGTCTTCGTCCGAGTAATGCACTTGACTCATATATTTTCCTTTTGACTGCCCGCGATTTTTTACCACACGGGTATCAGCACTTCTTTGCCGCCAAAGCTATCACGCAGCGATTTTTTTACCGCGTCGGAGTAGAAAGCTTGCTTGAGAATCCGCGTTTTTTCGGAGTTCAGGTTTTCCTCGCGGACGGCGATGATGTCTGCCGCCTGAAAACGCTCAGGCTCAGGCGCGAGTATTCTGGACGGAACAATGCCGCTGTCGTAAGCCACCGTCGCATACAGGAAACCTGCGTCGGCATCCTCCAGCGTCCGCGCAAGCATGGTATAATCAACCTCGATAAATTTAAAATTCTTAGGGTTGTACACTATGTCCGCTTGAGACGCACTTTCCTCGTTTATCCCGCTCTTTAACGACAAAAGCCCGGCCTCAATTAGAATGGTAAATGCCCGGAAGTTGTTCCCCGCGTCCGCCGGAATCACTATCCTTGCGCCTTCAGGCAAATCGTTCAGAGTCCTGTAATCCTTCGCCGTGTAAAGCCCTGCGCGGTCGGTAAAAACCTTGAACGCCGCGGCAAGATGCGCCTTGTGTTCGCGGTTAAACTCGTTCATGTACGGCGTATGCTGGTGGTAGTTGGCAAAGTATTCACCGCGCTCGACCGCCTCGTTGAGTTGGGTATTGTCCGCGAGAAAGACATACTCCAGTTTGTACCCAAGCTTCGCCACCTCCTCGGCCAACACCTTCGTACTGTCCTCGTACGCCTTCAGGTTACAGGATGCGAATTTTATCACCTTCGCGTCATCGCCCGTCCCTTGTTTCTGCCCTCCCGCGGCAACCGGAGAGGCTGCTGCCAGCGTAAAAGCCGCCAGCGCGCCCCAAAAAATCCTGTTTTTCATCTTTTACTCCTCTAGGAATTTTGAAAATTCCTATTAAACACTTATGGATTATAAGGATATAGAGTGTCGATTGTTTTGTAAAGTGAATTTTCATGGAAATTTAGGGACTATAGTCGGTTTAATTAAGAAAATATTTGGGGGGGGGGTGCGGTGAACC
>JAIRMY010000069.1 GCA_031258335.1 Spirochaetaceae bacterium
TTGTCGCCGTCCCGTATCACGAGTACGTCAACACGTATAGACCCTGAGACGCTGGATGACTGCCCCTCGACATCTGTAACGGTGAATGTGTACGGGTAGTCCATAGCCGACTGTACCAACTCGCCGGTCTTGGAACGTCCGTCCCAAACGAGTTCGCGGGTTATCTGCGATTTCCCCGAAGCCGTCCAGAATGACTGTCGCCCCTGCGGGTCCAGTACCTCGAATGTCCAGCTTTCGAAGGGGAGGTACGAGAACGCGCCAAGCGTGATGTACTCCTCGTCGTCAACGCCGTCGTTGTCGGGGCTAAAGAATTCGGGACGCTTCTGGGCGGAGATAACGGGCGGTTGGGCTGAGCAGACGAAGGCCGGGCTTTCCGTGCGGACGGACTTACCCCGCGTGTAGCCCGCTTCCAGTACGCCTATGAATACGCCGTCCGCCGCCTCTCCGTTCCCTAGCCTGCCGTCCCATTCGATTCTTTCCGGCACGGTATCTCCTGTACCCCGCCAAATTCTCACAGGTTCACCTGTAGGATCCTCGGCGTTCACCAACTTGAATATCCAGCTATCCAAGCCGTCTTTGGGCGTTGAGGTTATGTCAAAAACCTGCGCCGTTGTTTTGTTTCCGTTGGGAGCTATAGTTTCATGCTCTGTGATTATCCATGCACGGGTGGGGCGGGTATCTATCGTGATACCGTTAAGTTCGACAGTTGTACGGTTACCCGCCGGATCCTGCGCCGACAGGGTGAAGCGGTATACGCCGTCGTTTACCACATTTCCTGAATCGTCCGTGCCGTCCCAGTCAAACGAAGGGGTAACGCCGTCATACCAGACAAAGTTGCGGACAGGCGCGGCGCCTCTGGCTTCCTGCGGCACGATGGCACCGGTCCAGAGTCTTTCCGGGTCTGTTTTTATCACGAGTGGGATGACCCTGCGCGTGGAATCCGGTTCAGGGTCGAAAAGCAGGTATGCGGCATCCACGAGAGCGGCCGGCGGCGTGGTATCCAGCGTGATAGGACCGGCGGAAACATTTGAAACGCTGCCGTTACGCGCTACGGTGCGCAGTCTGGCTTGATATGAGCCTTCGGGCGCTGGCGCTCCGCTATCCGTCTTGCCATCCCAGACTATGGAAGGTGGCAGTCCGCCGTCTCCCGTGTATGTACGCGCAATCCTGCCCTCTGAGTCCGTTACGGCAAGCGAGTATAGAACTACGCCGCTTTCCGATTTTGAGGTGAGGTTGAAACGCACGGTATCCTGTACGCCGTCTCCGTTGGGTGAAAATGCCTCAGGCGCCGCCGACAGTATCAATTCCGTGGCGCTGTTATCAAGCGTGAACGGGAGACTCACCGCCTGTCCAAAATTGCCGGCAAGGTCTGTGCAGAGGACGCGGTACGTGTAATTCCCGTCCGGGCATAGGATGCCTGAATCGGAGAGTCCGTTCCACGCGAGTAGGGGCGCGGGATTGCCGCCCAGGTCAAAACCGCGTACAACGCCGCCCTCCTTGTTTACGATTTCGCCGCGCCACGATGTATTTTCCGTGGATAAGGTCTGACGCAGTACCATCGTATCCTTGTCGCCGTCCCCGTTAGGCGAGAATATGTCTTCGGGCAGGGTGATTGCCGCCTGCGGCCTTGTCCTGTCGAGCACAAAATCGGGCGAAAATTTTTCCGGCGTAACGTAACCGTTCAGGTACGAGGCGGTGAGCCGCGCCCTGTACGTTCCGTTTGCAAGCGGGAGTCCGAAATCATCAAACCCGTCAAAAACTATATTTGCCAGGGCTGAAGCGGTACCTGAGTAAACTTTTTTTACTTGAGACGATGAATTTAGCACTTCAACGCGCCAGTTTTGGAGGGAATTTCCCGCCTGTGGCGTCGGGATCGAGGGAATCAGTGTTATCGTTTTGATCCGCGCATCCGTTCTGCCCTGCGGGGCGATCTCGGAAGGGCTTTCGGGTGGCGAGAAGTAGCGGCTGCCGCTTATCGCTATGTTTGTTACAGGCTTGTCGCCTGAGTAAACTATGTTTGAAACACGGGCTTGAGGCGAAACATTTCCGGCGCGGTCCGTGCTTTTTATCGTGTAAGAGTATACGCCGTCCGGGACGAGGGTGTTTGAACTATCGCGCCCATCCCAAACTATGTCGTCGGGTTTGGAAGCGCGGAGCGTCCACGAGCGGACTACGGTATCTGAGGTATCGGCGATAGCCGCCGTCCAGAGATCCTCAGTAGAACCTGTCTGCCTTATCCGTATTGATGATTTAGCCCCCTCGCCAAAGAATTTTTCTTGCGTTGAAGGCTGGGACAGTTCTATGGCAGGAGGAGTGCAGTCTACGATGACGACGTGCTTATCAGATTCGGAGACGTTGCCGTTGTCGTCCGCCGTGTGTATTGAATAGAAGTAGCGCCCGTCCGGGGCGGTCTCGCCCAAATCCGTCGTCCCGTCCCAGGTTACCGAACTTGGCACAGGCACGCTCTGCTTGGGCGTGGTGATTATTCGCCAGAATTCCTTGAAGCTAAGGCTCACCGGTAGGGTTTCTTTATTTCTGATCATGCGGACGGTGTTTCCGCCCTCGTCCGTTACTACAAGCCTCCATTCTTTGATATAACGCTTGTCCGTTATGATGAAAGGGAGGGTAAGCGTATCCTTTACCCCGTCGTTGTTTGGCGAGATGTAGATTTCAGGAAAGCCCGCCGCGGGCGGGGATTCGTCCGTACCTATGGAAAACGCAGCAACGCAGAGTAAAACACCGGCGATAACAGGTGATTTTTTCATTCTGCCTTGGGGTTTAATACCCCGCCGCCTGCGGCGGTTAGAATCAGTAGCACTCATAAAAATTGGTAGTAAACCCCCCATATGATAAATTTCCTTACAGAACGAGCATCCCCGCCGCTTGCGGCGTGGATGCTCATTACTCGGCTTCTCCCAGCTTGATTACCGGCGGGTCCTTGTCTATGCTGCCAAATTCAGCGGACAGCCCGGCGGAAAAAAGGTTAGTCTTATCGTCAAGCCTCTGGTAAAGGGTAGAAACGCTTAAATCCGTCTTTTCCCAGCCTTGTTTCATCAGAATATCGGAACCGCCGGTGTTTGCCGTCCATTTGACCGCTATCCCCAGAAACGGGGTATGCGGACCTATTTCGTGCACCAACTCCCATATATTCATGTCCCAGCCAAGCGAAACCGTTATGATTTTTACGATGCCAAGCTCCGCCCCCAAACTGAGCAGCGCGTTTTTGAAGGTAGGAATGGCAAGGTCGGCTGAAAAACCCGCGGAAAATTTGTCGTTTTCAAATAAAACGGCGGCAAAACCGCCTTTTACCGTGAAAACGCCCGGGAAGTTGTCAAAAGCATCGTTGCTGAAGGTTTTTCCTATGTTGGCAACCGCGGCAGACACCCTGGCATCCTTTAAAAAACTGAGATTCCCTATCCTGTACACAAATCCAAGATCGAGTCCCGCCGCAAAATTATCGCCGTATTTGGACGTGGCGCCCGCGAAAATCGAAACGCCGGCGTACAGGTTTTCGGTAACATCCCGCGCCCAGCCGAAATGGCCGCTGAACGTGTTCCCCGGCGGGTAAAGCGGCGCTTCCATGAAAGCCCCCTGCAACACGCCTGTCCAAACACCCCAGCGGCTTGGTAACAGCGCCCCCGCGAGGAAGGCGAAACCGGCATCGGCATCCCCTGTCATTATAGACGCGCCCAAGTCGGCTGAGACCCGCTGTAACGGCGCCGTAAGGGCAGGATTCATGTTTATTGAGTAAGGTCCGGCATCGTAAAGACCGCCGCCCACCGTCGAGGCGGCGTTTGCGATGAAGCCAGGAAAGCCGAGTAAAAAAAGATTTTCGCCATAGGGCGGAGGATCTTTCGCGTATGCGCCGCCTGTAATGATCGCGGCTAAACCAATGGCAGAGATAAATTTTTTCATCGTGAAACCCCCTCCATCAGCATACACAAGGCAGCCGGATTTGAGAAGCCGCGTTTTTTGTATGCTAGCGTACCCACCAGCAGTCTATGCCTATGTCGTACTTGGGGCGGACTTCAGGGATGCCGAATTTGTTCTTGTAGGCGAGGCGGTAATGGTCAAGAAACCATTCGGGTATCATGTAGTTGTTCCATGTGAGTACGCGGTCAAATGCCCGGCCCGCGGCGGTAAGCGCGGCGTCGTCCTCCTGATGGGCGGCGATGAACTCGGTGAGATAATCCACCGCCGCATCGGAAACGCCCGGCGTGTTCCATGTCGAGTCTATGTACCGCGAATTCCAGAGTATCAACAGGTCGGAACTCGGATAGGGGAAGGCAGGTGCGCCACGGGCAAGCATATCAAAATCACGGGAGCGCAGGAGGTTTATGTACTGGCTCTGGTCTACCGTGCGTATGCGCATATCTATGCCGTAGCGGACAAGGTTGTTGCGGAACGGTATCAAAAACCGCTCGCTCGTGCTGTCGTATATCATAAATTCAAAGCTGAACTGTTCGCCTGTTTCCACGTTGAGCAGCCTGCCGCCCTTTAACTCCCAGCCCGCATCGGAAAGCAGCCTGAGCGCCTCGCGGGCGCCCGGCCTTATGTACCCGCTACCGTCCGTTACAGGCGGCTCGTACTCCCGCGTAAACACTTCGGGCGGGATGAGGCTGCGTATAGGCTCCAGAATTTCCAATTCTTCCGGGGAAGGAAGCCCCCGCGCCTCGTACTTTGTGTTCTGAAAGAAACTGCGGAGCCGCTTGTACTGCCCGTAGAACAGGTTGGCGTTTATCCACTCAAAGTCGAAGAACAGAGCGAGCGCCCTCCGTACCCGTATGTCGCTGAAGATGGGGCGCTGTATGTTGAACGTAAGCCCGTTTGCCGCAGCGGGCCGCAGGTCGGGCGGTTCGGAACGTACTATAGCGCCGTCCTCGAATATTTTGCCCGTGTACCCCGTCGCCCAGTTAGAGGCGGAATTCTCCACGCGGATGTCATACTCCCCAGCCTTGAAAGCCTCAAACGCAACGCTGCTGTCCCGGTAGTAGTCGTAGCGTATAGTGTCGAAGTTGTAGATACCCTTGTTTACCGGAAAATCCGCCGCCCAGTAGTCCTTTACCCGCTCCAAGACCACGTACTGCCCCATCTTGTAATCCTTCACGCGGTAGGGCCCCGTACCCAGAGGCGGGATGATCAGCGGCTCCGAAAAATCATGCCGCTCCCAGAAACGCTTTGGAAACACGGTAAACTCGGCTATGGACATCATCTTTTCCTTGTCGCCGGGGGAAAGGTCGAAGCGTACACGGTTACCCTCCAGCACGCTCGCCTTAACATCGGCGTAGAACGAGCGGAACTGCGGCACACCTTTTTCAAAAATGATGTTGAATGAGAACGCCGCATCCTCAGCGGTGATAGGCTGCCCCTCGTTGTCCCTCGCGTCAGGGTTTATCGTCAGAATGATGAAAGAATAGTCATCGGCGTACTCAACCTCGCTTGCGATGAGCGGGTAGAGTACATCAGCCTCGTCATCGCTCCCCTTCATCAGCGTATCGTAGAAGTATTGATAGCCCACGGCGCAGGCGCCGCGCAACGCGTACCGGTGAAAGTTGTCGTAAGTCCCGGTCGTATGCAGAGTGATGCCGCCGCCCTTGGGCGCATCGGGATTCGTGTAGTTAAAATGGGTAAAGCCTTGTTTGTACAGCGGCTCGCCGTGAAGCGTGATGTACGACGCCTTGATTGTTTTCACAGCCGCGGACTGAGCGATGAGTATCTGCGCAACAAGCAGAAACACGCAAGCCCAGAAAAATTTTTTAAGCATGACCGGGATTCGAACAGACCCTGTCTATGGCGAGTCCTACCGCCTCTTCAATACTTTTTAGATAAGCGGTATCATTCTTCGCCTCGGCTGTGTAAAGTTCACCCAAAAGTGAACAGCGGTAAAGCGGCTTAACCATGTTCAAAGCCATGGCCGCCATATCGACAACACAGTCATTGCATCTACAAACATCCTGTTTACACTGATCAAGCTGACGAGCCAACTCACCGAGCACAATTTTTTCGGCTGCGTTTGAAAGATTTTGAAAATCATAATTTTCAAGTCCTGCCATATCACTCCTCACTCCTCGATCATTATACATTATCCATTTTCAATTTTCAATTATACCGCGATACCGCCTGCGGCGGCTCATTTTGCGCGTATGTTTTTCGTAATTTCAATTACCCTGTTGCCTATGTTTTTGGCCGCCTCTTCGGCGCGTATGACGCTGCGGCGTATCTTGCCGCTTATCGTTTTTGGAAGTTCTTCGGCAAATTCTATGATGCGCGGATACTTGTACGCCGCCGTTTCCCGCTTAACGTAGTCCTGCAATTCCCTGCCCAAAGCCGGATTCAACTCGTAACCGGGGGCGGCTACCACTGTGGCCTTTACCACCTGCCCGCGGTGCGGGTCATAGATGCCGGTAACCGCGCACTCCAGCACCGCCGGATGACGCTGAAGCACGCTTTCCACCTCGAACGGGCTTATCCTGAAGCCGGAACTCTTTATCATATCATCGGCTCGCCCGCTGAACCAGAAATACCCGTCCTCGTCCCGGCTCGCTATGTCGCCGGTATGGTAGATGCCGCCGGAAAAAGCCGCCTCGGTAAGCGCCTCATCGTTGTAGTAGCCCGAAAACATACCGAAAGGCCGCCCCTTATCTATACGCAGGATTATTTCGCCCGGCTCGCCCGCCGCGCAGGACCGCCCCCCGCCGTCAACAATGTCAACATCGTAACCCGGCGCCGGCCGCCCCATAGAACCGGACTTCACCTCCATCCACGGGAAAGTCCCCACAATAAGCGTAGTCTCCGTCTGCCCGAAGCCCTCCCTTATGGATAGACCTGTCATCTCCTTGAACTTGTTTGACACCTCAGGGTTCAGAGCCTCGCCCGCCGTCGTGCAGTAGGTAAGCGATGAAAGGTCGAATTTTTTTAGGTTAATCTTTACCAGATAGCGGTACACGGTGGGCGGGGCGCAAAACGTCGTTATCCTATAACGCCAAATTTTTTCGAGCAGCTTCTGAGGGACAAACGAAAGCATATCGTAGACGAATACCGCGCTGCCGGAAATCCACTGCCCGTAGATTTTACCCCACATAGCCTTGCCCCAGCCCGTCTCCGCCACGGTAAAATGTAGCCCGTTATCCACGACATTCTGCCAGTACTTAGCGGTAACTATGTGTCCGAGCGGATAGGTAAAGTCATGCAGCACCATCTTTGGCTCGCCGGAAGTGCCCGAAGTAAAGTACAGCAGCATCACATCGCCGTTTTTCGCCCCCGCGCCGCCCTCCGGTCGCTCAAAGGCTTCCGAAAAGCAGGACGGCCTGTACCGCGTCCAGCCCGCCCTGTCCGGGCCTACGGTAACAAGGTGTTTCACAGAAGGCGAAGCGGCGAGCGCCTTGTCCGTCTCGTTCTGCAAGCGCGGGTCGTCCAGCGTGATTATCATCTTTATCACCGCCGCGTTGTTCCTGTAAACAAGGTCTTTTTCCAGCAGCATATTGGTCGCCGGCACTGCGATAGCCCCTATTTTATGCAGGGCAAGCAGAAAAAACCAGAATTCATAGCGCCGCCTGAGTATCAGCATCACGGCGTCCCCCTTTTTTATCCCAAGCGCCGTCAAAAAGTTCGCCGCCTTATTCGTCTCCTTCGCAAGACACCCAAAGTTGATCACCCGCTCGCCGGCATCATCACACCACACCAGAGCGCGGCGTTCCGGCTCCATAGCGGCGTATTTGTCAACCACATCGTACGCAAAATTAAAATCCCGCGGAATGTGTAATTTAAATTTCTCCCGTAATTCTTCATAGGACTTGACCTCGTCAATATCCAGATAGTCGCTCAATAGCATGAAAACTCCATATTTGTCTGATTATTTACATTTATGACACAACTCCCCCAAAAAAAGTTGCGCCGGGCAGCCCCCTTGCGGCGGCGCCGTTGAATCACTATGCTTTATCTATCTGGAGCGGTGTCCGAGTGGTTGAAGGAGACGGTCTTGAAAATCGTTGAGCCGCAAGGCTCCGGGGGTTCGAATCCCCCCTGCTCCGAACTATTTAATCGCAAGAAATGTCAAGTCTCAGTGGGGTAACGCGGATTTTAACAAACTAATTCCAGCAGAATCTCACCGCTTATAGTTCCGCATAAAATCGTTATGAAAATTGCCGTAGGCACAACCACACAGCGGCTTGCCGCTACCCCCGCAACGCCCCCAAAATCTCAGCTAAATCTTTTTCCGGTGTGCTTATACGCATGATGTTAAACTCTTTAACCAGAAAATCAAGAACGCCGGGGGAAACAAAGGCCGGAAGACTGGGACCAAGGCGGATGTTTTTTATACCCAGATAAAGCAGGGTAAGCAGAATCGCCGCCGCCTTCTGCTCATACCAGGAAAGCACCAGCGTAAGGGGAAGCTCGTTTACACCGCATTTGAAAGCGTCCGCCAACGCGATTGCGACCTTGATGGCGGAATAGGCGTCGTTGCACTGTCCCATATCCATGATGCGGGGAAGATCGCCTATAGAACCAATATCCAGATCGTTAAACCGGTATTTACCGCAGCCCAGCGTGAGAATCACCGTGTCTTTGGGCGTTTGTTTTACAAACTCAGTGTAATAGTTACGCCCTGCCTTTGCGCCGTCACAACCGCCTACAAGAAAGAAGTGCCGTATAGCGCCGGACTTTACCGCCGCAATGACCGTATCAGCCGCTCCCAATACGGTATCCCTTGCAAAGCCGGTGGTAACAGTTTTTCCACCGTTTATGCCGGTCATGGTCCGGTCTTCCGCATAGCCGCCCAACTCTAGGGCTTTGTTGATCACCGGTGTAAAATCCTTTTTGCCGTCTTTTTCACCAATGCAGGGAAGGCCGGGGTACGCGGCAACGCCGGTGGTGAACACCCGGTCCCTGTAGGAATCCCTTACCGGCATGAGACAGTTTGTGGTAAACAGTACCGCGCCGGGTATGTTTTCAAATTCCTTCTGCTGGTTCTGCCACGCGGTTCCAAAATTGCCCTTAAGCTGGGGATGCTTTTTCAGTTCCGGGTAGGCATGGGCGGGAAGCATTTCGCAGTGGGTAAACACGTTGACCCCCTTCCCATCGGTCTGTTCCAGCAACAGTTCAAGGTCGCGCAAGTCATGGCCGGATACGATGATAAAGGGGCCTTTCTCTATGGAGAGGGGAACGGTAACAGGTTTCGGCGTACCAAAGGTACTCGTGTTTCCTTTGTCGAGCAGTTCCATAACTTTCAGGTTGAGCTTGCCCGTTTCCATTGCCAGGGCGAGAAGTTCCTCCATACCCTGCGCGGGATCACCCAGCGCCCCAAGCGCTTTGTAGAAAAAGGCGCTAACCTCCTCATCGGTAATCCCCAGCACAAGGGCATGGTACGCATAAGCCGCCATACCCCGCAGTCCAAAGAGAACAAGAGATTTAAGGGAACGGATATCCTCCGGGAGCTTCCAGATTTCCGAAAGGTCTAAGGCTTTGAAAGCCGCCGAAGTGGCGGACAGCCTCATACTTTCCTCGTGAACTTCTCTGATAAGCCGTTCAAGAACCGCACCGTCAAAATTGACGTTGGTAAGCGTAGCAAAGAGCCCTTCCAGCATGAGCCTTCTGGTATGGGCGGAAGGCTTACACTGGTTTGCCTTTTTCACCAGCGTGATAAGTTCCCCGGTCAGACCATCCTGTAGCAGCGCTGTCTCCGCCTGCTTTCCGCATACTCCCGCCTTTCCCGCGCAGCCCTTTCCATCCGCCGCCTGCTCGCATTGATAACAGAACATATTTGTCATTGTTAAACCTCCATTGACTTCCATTGACTTCCATTGACATTATCGAATTGACATTGTTATATAAGCGTATACTCGTAAAGCGGTCAAAT
>JAIRMY010000079.1 GCA_031258335.1 Spirochaetaceae bacterium
CCCGCGTTTCCGCGCAAGAAATTCCGCGATACGCAGGTACTCGTCCTGAGATGGGGCGCTGAAAATCACGGTAACGCCGAAACGGTCGGCAAGGGAAAGCTGTTCCTGCATGGTGTCGAATGCCCGCACATCGCTCGAAGATTCCGGCCTCCCGGATCGCGGCTCTTTTACAAGGTGGCGGCGGTTACTCGTCGCGTATATCACCACATTGGGTGGCTTTGTTTCGACGCCGCCTTCGAGCATGGCCTTTAACATCACAAAGTCGCCGTCACCCGCCTCGAATGACAGATCGTCAATGAACAGAATGAAACGGAGGCCGCGCACGGCGAGCATATTCATCACGGCGGGCAGCGAGGCAAGCTCCGTTTTCCGCAGTTCTACAAGTCTAAGCCCGCGGTCAGCGTACTCGTTGCAGACAGCCTTGACCGTGGCGGATTTACCGCAACCCCTGTCCCCGTACAAGAGTATGTTGTTAGCCGTAGCCTCGCCGCTTTTACCGGCGGTCAGAAAGCGCTCCGTGTTGGAAATAATCGCCTGCCGTTCTTCCGTGTAGCCCGACAGGTCTGTGAGGCGCACGGTATCGCCGTTAAAAGCAGGATTCAATTTTCCGTCCGCGATGTAGTACATACTGCGCCCGGCAAGATCGCCCGCGCCGTTCTCGCGTATGAAGGCGGCAAAGGACGCGGGCGTCCAGTCCGCCGTCCCGACCACATACGCCTCCATGAGAAGCCGCGCTTCCTGTTCTATGCGCGCTAAAGCCGCTTCGCCGCCGCCGCAAAAGATTTCACCGTAACGGGCGGCGAGCCGCCGGAAATCGAACTCCGAGACGCGGGACAGAGCGGTAAGGTCGTTAGCCGTAAGCGCCGCTTCAAAGCCTTCACCGCGCCAGTCACCCCGTTCCGCGGCCAGCGCAAAGCGGTTTACATCGGCAAGAGCGAGGCAACGAACAACGCTGTAAAACGGCGCTCCGCCGGCATAACTGGCAAAGAGCGCGGTAAAACGCCCCCACGCCGCTATCAACGCGCTCGGTTTACAATAGTCGCCGTCAATGTCAAGCAGTCCGGCAAATGCCCTGAGCAACGGATGGGATCCGAACCCGGAAAACACCGCAAGCCCGGCTATCCCCTCCGCTATTGAACGGCAGTACGCTTCGTTATCCGTCATCATGTTTCCACGATTTAACGGTAACGCCGTTCATCCGCGCTCTTGCATTTGACGCACATCAGGGCATAAGGAATCGCTTCCAGCCTGTCCTGCGGTATCAAAATTCCGCACTTTACGCAACGTCCATACTTACCCTGTTTTATGCGGGTCAGCGCGGAATCAATCTGTTTTAGGCGCTTCAATTCCTTTGCGCCTATGGCCTCTATCATCTTCCTGTCTATATCGTCAGACGCGATATCCGCCATATCTTTGGGGTCCATGCCCTCGACTATCTCCTTAAAGTCATTGCTGCTAACAACAAGATTGTCGATTATCTCTTTTTTTAATGTACTAAGTGATTCTTCCATTTTATCTAAAAAATCTTTATCCACAGTTTTTACCCTCCATGTTACAAAATCAAGATAATAACGCGAGTCGTATATAAGCGTCAAGCCCGCTTACGGCGTGATAGGGGAGGGGCTATTCGTCTTCGAATTTTGAGGAAAAAAGGCGAGACAGCTTTTCAACCGCATCGTTTTCGTCTTCTCCCTCGGCGGTTATTTTAATATCACTTTTGTATACAGCGCCCAACGTCATGATGCCCAGGATAGATTTTGCGTTGATGCGGTTAGTCCCTTGCTCAAAATACACCGACGATTTAAAATCTTTTGTCATTTCTACAATTAACGCCGCCGGGCGCGCATGAATTCCCGCCCGGTTTACTACCTGTACAACCTTTTCAACCATGAATCCTGTCTCTCCATCTATGTAATATCATTCTGTCCAAAATATACGGAACTTGCCCGCTCGCTTTCTATCCATTTCAGAATATTTCGCTCAAACTCTTTGCCCGCGTTATACCCCATACTCTTAAGCCGCTCATTCATAACGGCGGTTTCTATCACTATGCAGCAGTTCCGACCCGGTTTTACCGGTACGGTAAGTTTATGAACGTTCACTCCAAGAATATCCATACATTCATCCTTGCTGCCCAGCCTGTCATAATTTTTTTTCGGATCCCAGTCTTCCAGTTCTATTACAAGTTGAATCTGTTTACGGTCGCGTATCGCGCCTATGCCGAACAGGTGGGTAACATTAACAACGCCTATCCCGCGTATTTCCATGTGATGGCCGACTATCTTATTCGTGCCGGTTCCTACAAGTATATTGCCGTTTACGCACTGTATTTTTACCGCGTCATCCGCTACAAGACGGTGACCCAATCTAATCAACTCAAGCGCCGTTTCGCTTTTTCCTACACCGGACTCGCCCAAAAGCAGTACTCCTATACCAAATACTTCGACCAAAACCCCGTGCATCGATTTTTGCGGCGCAAAAATTGTCGATAGTATACGCAAGACGCGCACGACAAACTTCGTTGTTTCAAGGCTGGTAACAAGCACGGGGCAGCCCGCCTTTTCCGCCGCCTCGGAAAAAAACGGTTCGGGATGATGCCCAAACGTAAAAATACAGCAGGGTATCTTGTAGTTAAAAAGTTTGTTGATAGACGCGGTGTTATTTTCAGCCGCCAATTTTTTTAGATACGCCGCTTCGCCGCGTCCAAAAATCTGAATCCTGTCGTTGGCAAAGACATCAAAAAAACCTGACAAGGCAAGGCCCGGCCTGTTCACTTCGGCAACGCTTATACTACGGGACAGACCCTTACGCCCGCAAAAACATCTTAAATCCAGCGAATCGTGATCCTTTAGGTTAAGCCCTATAAGATCAAGCACGGTAATTTTTTTCTCAGGCATACCCTCAGTCTACCCGCTTTCCCCCTCCGTTTTCAAGCCGCGCACAAAAGAAGAGCCACCAATGGCGATAGCTTTTGGCATGGAAAGAAGAGACCTGCACGATACCTCTACCCCGCGGCGCGGGGTAGAGGTTATCATACACGCAATCACTTGGATTTATGAATCTGATAGAATACAACAAAAGATAACGATGTTACTATCCACGAAACAGGATAACTCCAGATAACCATCTTCAATGTTGGTTGCAGCGGAACCGCGAGTAAAACCCAGACAACTCTACAGGCGCATATGCCCCGCAGGGTCAGTACCATAGGCTTAAAAGTTTCACCAGTTCCGCGAATTGCGTCGGACAGCACCTCGCACTCCTATATAAAGAAAGTAAACCGGGGCTAAAAACCACATTATACGGCATGGCAGGTCTGTTTTTAGGAGGGCGGTTATTACCAGAATTGCGCTCAAAAGCTGGGAAAGCACGGTTGCAATAGCCGCTCCTGTTGTATGCAACCGAAGGAACCCCACAAATAGTAGATCCAAGAGTACATTAGCTGCATTGGCCCCTGTGGAAAGCCCAGTTAATGCGATACAGACCCGCTGACACATTCCACCGCTTAGTTGAAATGGATATGCCACCAACACACGATCAGTATCAGGAAAATTGAGCAACCCCAGCATATTAGAACTCATATCCTCAATCTTCCGTAATGTGCCCTTCTTATGGAAAAGGCAGGTACGGACGTAAAAAAAACGCAGACGAATCGAATTATCGAATCCTGTGGTTCTCCGGCCTTTGTGGCGGTGTAAATGCCGCTGGTAATACCCAGTACTACCTGCATAAGTAAGGCGGCAAAGGATAACGAAAGGGTCGCCGGAATTCGTTCCCCGATCTCAGTTCTAATTGGCCTGCCGGTCTGTATGGAGTCATCATTTTAGCCACTTTTCCCGCTTGTTTTACCATCTGTTCGGCAAGGCTCTCCGCCGGTTTTTGTCTTGCCATCCGATATGGTGGGTTGATTTCATCGTAATGCAGGCCGTACAGTTTTTCTACCGATTCATCTTTTATTGCTTTAGTGTATAATTCCCCCACTTCACCTAACGTGTCTGTCTACGCTTCGCCGCCGCGTGGTTCGGGGGTGTACCGCGTGTAGGTTGTGCCGTCGGCACAACCTACAGCATATACCCCCATATCCCTAGATGAAATTTTTCACGCCGCCCATGGCTTCCAGCAGTATAGGAATGCTCCGCATACCGTGCATGAACATACTCAGGTCGCGGTACCAACTCATGTTGCAGTCATTGCACGGCGGCATACACAGGCTGCTTTCTTTCATCTCCGGGTCCAGAACAGTCCCAAGCGTTTTGGGAAGCTGCATACACGGGTGTATGTCAAAGAACCAATCCAAAAACAGCACATGGTTTCCGCCCAGGCAATGAAAAGCTGTATCGCCGGGGTCTTTCAGATAGTTAATGATGTTCCGCATTGAAATAGCGGAATTGATGATGCCGTACTTTTCCGTCTTACGGAGATTTATCGCCGCCTCCAGCCCTTCTATCACCTTGTCACGGGAAAGGCTTATGCCCTCTCCTCCCAGCGGATAAACTTTTGACTGTGAAAACGTTGGGTAGTTAAACGATATAAAATCGTAACCCATATTTTTTGCCCGGACACAGACATCTTCCAGACTGTTGTAGTTGTCGTTCCAGATAAGCACCGAGGCCATGGTTTTTATGCTTGTCTTTCTGACCATCTCTATGGCCCGAGCCATATCCTCCATGATATTCGGGATTTTACGCGACTCCGCTATAGTTACAGGATCTCCTGAATCAAAAGATATGCTTAGGAGATCGCAGCCTGCATCATCGAGTCTTTTTAGAATATCGTTCCGCATCAAAAGCGTCGGCGCGGCGTTGAGTACGGCGTTGTTCATCCTCCGCGCCGAGGCCCGCTCAACGAAGGCGCAGACGTCGGGATGTAGCAGAGGTTCTCCGCCTGTTATTGTAAGATGTCCCACTCCGAATGCGGCGAGCCTGTCAATGGCGGCGAGAGCCTTTTCCTTGTCCACGAATATTTTCGGATGCTGCTTCCATATATCACAGAAAGAACACTTGGCGATACAGGCGTTGGTAATCGCAAATTCAGTGAACTTCAGCCTGCCCTGCAAAAATTTTTTTAAAATATTTCGTTTTTTTCCTTTTGCCATGCCCTATTTTTGCCTGTTTCTCTCAAAATTTCAAGTTCCCGCGTATTTCAGATATGAAGAGGGGAGGTCTCCCACTGTCAACAAGTTAAGAAACAAGGACAGCGGAGGTCTACCCCCTCCTCTCCCTCAGCAGTTCGATTTGTGGTTGTGGTGAAAATGAGGCTTTTTCAGGTATTCTTTTCTTGGTACTTTGCGGTTAGGTCGTACCGGTATTACCCGCCGTTTTATTTCCAATACCAGTTCCCGGTATAAATGTTTCCGCGCAAACATATCATTGGTCATCAGTACTCCGATAAGCCTATCTTTCAGTACCCCAACGGCGTGGTTCACATTCGCACGGTATTCATACCGAAGCCCCTCCCGTGCCCCGCTCTCCCTTATCTTCTGGTTCGCTTCCCTCAAAACGCTCGCAAGCATATTCGATACAGTCATCGTCGCGTAAAAATCTTGCTTGATATTGTCCACCAGCCGCCCGCTGAAGTTCTCCAGTTCCAGTTTCACATGAGTGTCCGTTCGTCTACCTTCAACGATTCTATCTTCGCGTCCTCGATAATCTCGTTCTCTGCGCGGCTTGTCCCCTCTCCTAGGGGCTGGGTGGGAGCGTTGACTACCGTGTCAGTTGGTGGGGGGGCGTTCGCTACCGTGTCATCCGCTCCTTCCGGGACCAAGTCTGCACCGCAGACTTGGTCCCGCCTTACCCCTAAAACCCCATTGCGCCGTACCGCTTCACGGTTTATCGCCCCATGTCCTCCTTTCCGGCATATCGGTTTTTACAAGTGGAAACCACTATACAATGAAAAAGCCGGCAGGTGCGCCTGCCGGCTCTTGTAAAAATTACTCTAAGCGGTATCCTTTTACATCAACGGCTCAAGTTTCAGAACCGGATGATCCTTTTCGGTAAGGAATGCCATCAAAGCTTCCGGGTCGGATTCGGTAACGGTTTCATCGGCGATTCTGTCCGAGTAGCCGTCTATGCCGTAAAGTTCTTTCGCGGTAGCGTCAAGCCTTGTGCGTACAAAGTCCTTCAGGGCCTTGGGCATCCAGACGATACGCGCCGGGCCGCCTTCCGCCCGCATGAACTTCTTAGACGAGATGAACTGCTTGCCGTGTCCCATGAAGCCGGGCGTTTGAA
>JAIRMY010000093.1 GCA_031258335.1 Spirochaetaceae bacterium
CTGGTTTTCAAGCTGGCTATGGCCGTTTTCCACGCTGGGCTGGCCTGTCTCCGTTGAGGGGGGGGGGGGGGCCCCCCCCCCCCCCCCCCCCCCCCCCCCACCCCCACCCCCCCCCCCCCCCCCCCCCCCCCCCCCCCGGGGCCGGGCCGCAAAGTCCGACGCCCTGCCGTACAAGCCCCCCGTGGTTGTACGGTAGTAATCACTTCCCTGTTGGTGTTATAGTAGAGGCATGACTGACACGCCTCCCGGCGCCGGGACTCTTAGCTCCGATGATTTGATACGGGCAAAAGACATTGTTGAACGTTACAGGCGGGCCATGGCGCGGCGTATAGTCGGGCAGGGGGACATGATAGACGGTCTTCTTACCGCGCTGATTGCCGGCGGGCATATACTGCTTGAAGGCGCGCCGGGGCTTGCCAAGACGCTTGCCGTAAAATGCCTTGCCGCGATAACCGGGCTTGAATTCAAGCGCATACAGTTTACCCCCGACCTGTTGCCCGCGGACATTACCGGTACGCTCGTTTGGGAGCCGGGCAGGTCAGAGTTTTCCGTGCGGAAGGGGCCGATTTTTACAAACATAGTGCTTGCGGACGAGATAAACCGCGCCCCCGCCAAGGTGCAATCCGCGCTTCTTGAGGCTATGGAGGAGTATCAGGTTACCATAGGCGAGCAAACCTGGCCCCTGTGTGAGCCTTTTTTCGTACTTGCTACGCAGAACCCAATCGAACACGAGGGGACATACCCGCTGCCCGAAGCCCAACTGGACCGCTTCCTCCTAAAACTAAAGATAGACTATCCGGGCGTGGAGGATGAGCTTAACATAGTCCGCTTGAACCGCGATGAGGCGGGGAGCGGTGGGCGGGGGGGCAGGTCTTTCGGCGATATGGAGGCGGCGCTGGGGGCGGACAAGATAGAGGCGTTGCGTACCGCGGCTGCCAACATTCATGTTGACGGCGAGATAGAACGCTACATCGTGTCCATAGTGGCGGCAACGCGCCCTGCGCGGGAGAAGGCGGGCTCCCGGACGGGCAGGAAGCCGCCTCATGCCGGAAGCGAGAACGCGGTCAAAGGGCATGGCGAGGGGATATACAGGTACATCGCTTTTGGTGCGTCCCCCCGGGCTTCGATAGCGCTGTACCACTGCGCGAGAATCAGGGCGCTGTTTGCCGGCAACACGTTTGTCAGGCCGGAAGATGTAAAAAGCGCCGCCCTGCTCGTGCTCAGGCACAGGCTGTCCCTGTCTTACGAGGCGGAGGCGGACGGCCTCGACGCCGATGCCGTGATAGCGCGTATCCTAGCCTCCGTTCCGGTACCCTGATTTGGAACGGGCGGAACTCTTACGGCGCATAAATACATTCCCGCTTGCCGCTTCCACGCTTGCAGCGGATATGCTGTCGGGCGGCTTCCGCTCGGTTTTTCGCGGGAACGGGATTGAATTTGAAGAAGTCAGACGCTACGAGCAGGGAGACGATATACGTTTCATAGACCGTAACGTGAGCGCCCGTTTCGGTACGCCTTACGTCAAACTGTACCGTGAGGAACGGGAACTCACGGTTTTTACCGTGCTTGACTGTTCCGCTTCGATGTTTTCCGGGGGCAAGGGGGATGTAAACCGTTTTGAACAGGCTCTGTTAGCCGCCGCGTTGATAGGGTTTTCCGCTGAAAGGGCTGGGCAGCGTTTTGGAGCCTTGTTTTTTGACAACGAGGTACGCCAGCTTTTCAAGCCGGGGAAGGGTCGCGCTCACCTGATGGCGGTGGTAAGCGCCGCACTAAGCGTAAGGCCCGAAGGGCGGGGCAGCGCCCTTTCGTCCGCTATACGCGGGGCGGGCAGCCTGCTCAAACGCCGCAGCCTCGTGACGCTGATTTCGGATTTCCGCTGTCCCGATTGGGAGGGTGAGCTTCGCGGCCTTGCCGGGAAGCATGATTTTATCGCTGTGAGAATAAGCGACCCGTTTGATTATGAATTTCCGGGATTCGGCTTTTTGACGGTGGAGGACCCGGAGAGCGGAAAAACCATACAGGCGGCCACGGGTTTTTCATCTTTTCGCCGCGCGTGGCGGGAATGGAACGAGGGGCAGAGCGCGGCCTGGGCGGATGCCTGCCGTAGGCTGGGGCTTGCAAGACTGGAACTTTCAACAACGGATGACGCGCCTTCCGTGTTGAAATTTTTTTTTCAGGGGCGGCGTTCACGGGTGCGGACCTAAAAAGACGAATATTGGAAATGAATATCGGGAAAATGAATATAGAAAAAAATACTGAAACGGGAGGATAGCATGAAAAAAAAATCTTCACATCATAAAAATCTGATGTTGTTTGATGACTTTGACGACGATGACTTTTTTGATTTCAGCGAGGAAAACATGAAAGAGGCGCTTAAGCGCCTTGAAGTGCTGATGGACGGCTACAGAAAACCCGCAGCTAAGCCCGCGGTCAAACCGGCGTTCAAGATTCCGCCGGCCAAGGCGACGGATGCCCGCTGGATCATGCCCGGAGAAAAAATAACGTTTGGCAGCTACAAAATTACAGCAGGATTTTTTTACTTTGGCACGAGTATGCCGTCTGATTATGATGATTCACGCAATTTTGCTTCGCTCGTAAATCCCAACATTTCCATACCCAAAAAAAAGAAACTGGATCCCAAACAGAATATGGTGCCCTCCGTCATTGATTACGCCGAATTAACTGGAATACAGCGGCGCAAGTATATAGTCTGGCTCTGCGGCGGCAGGACGGGCGAAAATATACACGACTGGTTTGCCCTGCTTTTTTTGTACGGGCTTGAACGGCGCGTGTTTATGGACGGGGTTCGCGGCATCGTAAAAGATGAGGAATTCACAAATATACGGGACGAGGCAAAGCGCATACTGAAGCTCTACGGCGATAAGAGCAATCCTGTAAGGGCGGCGTATTCAAACTTCCTCGCGTATTTTAACATTGAACGTCCCGGCAGCGAATTGTACAACATTCCGTTCCCATATTTTGAATGTAAAAGATACAAAGAAGACAGTGTTTTTGCCGCGTATATCAACACCGCGCTGTTACAGTGCGCGGAAGACGGCGTACCTGTGAATCCCGATATTGCCTACTGCTGGTATATACTTGCCGGTGATATACGCAGAAGCGATATAGCCGTTACCTGTGAGGAGAAGTTCAAAGAACTTTTTATCATACGCTATGCCGAAACTTACGAAAAAGGCATCCCGATAAAAACAAGCAAAAAAAAGGATCCGGAAAGAGAGGCGTTTTATTACCAGCCCGCATCTACGGAATTGGATAAGGAGACGTACGCCGGGGAATACGAGAAGGCCGCTATTTCAGGGCAAAAGAGTCATATAAATAAGCTAATAAGCATTGCGGAGCGGTGCGAGATAGAACTTACGCTCTATGCGGACAGGCTGAAAAAAAACGGCGCGGTGGAAGCGATGCTGACGCTGCCTCCCGTCCTCTGGACCGGCGTCGAAGCGGTATCGTTTGCCGCCCTGAAAAGAAAACTACAGAGCCAAAGATACCTCACGGAAATAGATGAACTGAAAATTACTTTTTTCAAGAATGTCCCTATTTCAAGAGCTTCGTTGATAGATTTTGCTTACGCGCTTGAAACCGAAAATATAGGGATAGAACCGGATATTATATCGTTCCCGGATGCTATAGATGTTATAAACGGTAAATTTATGTTTCATACATTAAAGGGGGACGTTCCGCAGCCACGCTCAAATATAACGTATTCTTTCTGTAGGCGTGTAACTGAATTAGCTGTTTCCGCGTACAGGCAGTGCAAACCCGCCGAGCAAACATTTAAATGGTATGTTCCGGTACAATTGGACGATTATTACTATGACCGCGTAATTTCCTACGTTATGCTGCTCATACAGTATCCGCCGCCTTTACAGCAGTGCATCAAAAACCTTAAATCAAACGGGAAGGGCGACAAAGAGTACATCATAGAGTATATTCGTGATAGGGTACTCGAAGACTGCAATACAGGCTACGAGGGCGTCGCCGTACTCGAAAAACTGTACAAGGGCTTTGGGTTCACGAAAAAGGAACTGTACAGTGAGCTTCACTGCGGCGGCGTTCCGGCGGCAAAAAACGCTGATATAAGCCTTGACAAGGATAAGATTCAACAACTGCGTGAAGACAGCGACCATGTTTACACCATGCTTTCAGATATTTTCAAAGACGGCGATGCTGAAAGCACCCCATCAAAACCGGATTCAAAAAAAGCGGAGGACGGCGGCTTTGGGTTTGATGAAACGCAGATACTGTTCCTAAAGACTATTCTTTCGCGCCCCGAATGGCGGCGTGAAGAATTGTCGGGTATGGCGAGGGAACATGGGCTCATGCTTGACGGCTTTATAGAAATTGTAAACGAAACCGCGTATAATGAATTTGACGAAGCGCTTATCGAAGGCGATGAAATTATCACAGTAAATACGGATATTTCCGAGATGATGATGGAGAAACTATAAAAATGGCGGAAACAATCAGATTAAAAGACAGAGACGCTGTAATACAATCCCTGCGGGCGGGAGTAGTCCCGCGCACCGCCCAGCATCTGATACAGGTCGGGCGAAAACTTGAAATCGAAGCGATGTTGCAGGATATTGAACGGATAATGGACGGCGGTTCTTCCATACGTTTTGTAATAGGCGAATACGGTTCGGGAAAAACTTTTTTCCTCAACCTTGTCCGTTCTATCGCCATGGAAAAAGGCATAGTCTGCGCCAACGCCGATTTAACGCCGGACAAACGGCTCCACGCCACGGGCGGCTACGCCAAGGCGTTGTACATGGAACTGACACGCAATCTTTCAACGCGGGCCAAGGCGGACGGCGGGGCGATGACAAATGTTGTTGAACGTTTCATTCAGGCGGCGCACAACGAGGCAAAAGACAGAGGGGAAACAGTTCCGGCTGTGATAGAGGGTAAACTTGCCAAACTTACAGAACTTGTAAACGGTTACGATTTTGCCGAAGTGATAAACGCTTACTGGGAGGCGTACGACAAGGGCGACGACACGCGCAAACAGGATGCGGTACGCTGGCTGCGCGGGGAATTCAACACAAAAACGGATGCCCGCAAGGCGCTCGGCGTACGCACTATCATAGACGATTCGACCTGGTACGATCAGCTTAAACTGTTCGCCCGTTTTGTCCGCCTCGCCGGTTATGGAGGCTTCATCGTCTGCCTTGACGAGATGGTGAACATCTACAAACTGTCAAACCAGAAGGCCCGCAGTTCCAACTACGAGCAGATACTCCGCATCGTGAACGACACGCTTCAAGGCAGCGCCGTCGGGCTGGGTTTTGTCATGGGCGGCACGCCTGAATTTCAGCTTGACACGAGGCGCGGTATGTTCAGCTATGACGCTTTGCGGCGCAGGCTGGGTGAGAACGCGTTTGCCAAACAGCACGGCCTTGTCGATTTCGGGGGCCCCGTCATAAGGCTTTCAAGCCTTAGTCAGGAAGATTTTTACGTCTTGCTTGACAAGATACGCCTCGTCTACGCCTACGGCGACGAGGCAAAGACGCTGCTCCCGCAAAGCGCGATTGAAACATTTATGAAGTACTGCGCAAAACGGCTGGGGGACGAGTATTTCAGGACGCCGGGGACGACGATAACGTCCTTCATCAGCCTGCTCGCCGTTCTTGAACAGAACGCCGGCGCGGAATGGACAGACCTACTCGGTCAGGTTGAACTGAAAAAGGACGAGGGCGGCGCGCGCGACAGGCTGTCGCCGGATGACGACTTGGTCGCCTGCTAGATGGCGGGGCGCTCTGAAAATTCCTCGTCATTCGCGCTGCTCGATGAACGCATACAACGCTGGATTTGGCGGCATGAATGGACGGAACTCCGCGAGGTTCAGGAACGCGCCATTCCGGTAATATTAAAGGCTGAGGACGACGCGCTGCTTGCCTCGGCAACGGCGAGCGGCAAAACGGAAGCCGCCTTCTTGCCCATACTCTCACGTCAGCTTAACCTTCCGGCTTTGGGGCTGACGATTTACATCAGCCCGCTCACCGCGCTCATCAACGATCAGTTCAGCCGGCTCACCGAACTCTGCGGGCGGCTCATGATACCGGTACACCCGTGGCACGCGGGAATCTCAGCCTCGGTAAAAAAACATTTTTTTGAAAACCCGCAAGGCGTTCTTTTGATTACGCCGGAATCGCTGGAGGCGCTTTTCTGCAATCATGGTTTTGAAGTCCGGCGTCTGTTTTCCGGCGTACAGTACATAGTCGTCGATGAATTACACTCGTTCATAGGAAGCGAGCGCGGGAAGCAGGTTCAAACCCTCCTACACCTGATAGACTTACGGACGCAGAAAAAAGTTACCCGCATAGGTTTGTCGGCGACACTGGGGGACATGAAACTTGCCTCGGCTTATCTCTCCGGTTTTGGCGCGTACAAGAGGCATTGCGAAATCATAGAGGCGGACGATGCGGAGGGCAGGAAGATAAAAATTCTGCTAAAAGGCATACGCCAAAGTTTAAGCGCGGGTGATGGAACGGATGACGAGACGGATGACGGGATGGATACGGAAGCGACTTTCAGCGCGGCGCATGAGATCGCCTCGCATCTCTTTGAAAAGTTGTTGAACGGCAATAACCTGATTTTTCCGAACTCGCGGAGCAAGGTGGAATTCTACACGCATGTCCTGTCCGGTCTGTGCGAAAAATCCGGCATACCGAATCAGTTCTACGCCCACCACGGGAATCTGTCAAAAGAGATTCGTAACGAGGCGGAAGAGGCGCTCAGAGCGGGCGAACATGGGGCGACCGTGGTATGCACGAATACGCTTGAGCTGGGAATAGACATAGGCTGCATAAATACCGTGGCGCAGATAGAGCCGCCGCCCTCGGTGGCAAGCCTCCGCCAGCGTGTAGGCCGTTCCGGGCGGCGAACTGGCGAGGCTCAAGTCTTGCGTGCCTTTACCATAGAGGAACCCTTGCAAAACGATGCCCATATCTTTTCGCGCCTAAAAGAAAGCACATTCCAGATGTGCGCCTGCATAACGCTGCTCCTCGAAGGCTGGTGCGAAGCGCCTCGTCCCGCCGGGCTTCACCTTTCGACGCTGACGCAGCAGATCCTTGCATTGATAGCCGAAAAGGGCGGGGTATTTCCCGATGCCGCCTACGACGAGCTTTGTGAAAGCGGACCGTTTGACGCGGTCTCGGACGATGATTTTAACAGCCTCGTACTGGGACTCATGGACCGTGAGTTTGTCGAACAGGATAACAACGGACTCCTCCTTTTCACGGAAAAGGGCGAGCGTGTGGCGGGGCATTTCTCGTTTTACGCGGCATTCGCGTCCGAAACCGAGTACCGCATCGTGAACGGGGACAAGACTCTGGGGACGCTGCCCGTGAGCTCAAGTTTACAGGTAAACGACTTCATCATATTTGCCGGAAAAAGCTGGCGCGTAAAGAGCATCAACGACTCGAATCGTACGATAGAGGTAACATTTTACGGGCAGGGAAGGCCGCCGGTTTTTACCGGAAGCGGTTTCCGCATAGACACGGCGGTACGCAAACGTATGCGCGAACTTTACGAATCTGATTATTTGCCGCCCTTTGCCGATGCCGCCGCTCAAAATTTTTTGCGCGAGGGGCGCGAGCAGTTTCGCCTTTACAATTTGTACGAAAAAGAAATTGTAGAACAGGGGCGCGACACGGTTATACTGACATGGCTAGGCGACGGCGCGAACCATACCCTGCAAATACTGTTGAAGTACCACGAGGTTACCGCTTATACAGGCGGGCTCGGACTCACCGTACCGGGCAAGTGCGGCAGAGAAGTAAGCGCCGTCCTTGACATGATAAAAGACAACCCCCGCCCTCCGCTCTCAAAGGCGCTGGGAAAATCAGAAAATTTATTCGTAGAAAAATGGGACTGGACGCTGCCCCGCGAATTACTGATAAAAAACTACGCCAGCCTCTACCTTGCGTTTAGCGAAGCGGAGGACTGGCTTAACAATCATGTTTGAAGCATGTTGAACCACAATGATAATGTCCTATAAATACCACAATAGAAATATCCGGTTTCTATCGGGTTTTAACAAATAACGGGACGAAGTAATAATGACTGTCAATAACTAGCGATTACTTCACCCCCTAAGGGCGTTAATTCACAGGCAAAAAGATCACCCCTTTGGATAAAACGTAAAAAAGGGGACATTTTAATTGCGCCTTGACAGCCGTCTTGACAGACCACAGAAATAGCTTGCCATTTTTGGGACAGTCTGCTAAAATAACATCAGTGATTTAATCACATAAAGTTCTTATCTCACTATTCGTATGTGTATGGAGGAAATTATGAAAATGGCAAAAATGTTTTTTTGCTGTGCTGTCGTCGCGCTTGTAGCCGGCGGCGGCGTGTTTGCGAACGGCGGTGGACAACAGTCCGGCAGCAAGGAAAGCCCAAAGATAACGGTTACCTTCGCAGGGACCGAGGCGCCCACAACCGGGCAGAGCCGGATGATGCAGGAAGTCGCGGATAAACTGAACGCGACTGGCCGCTTTGACGCATCCGTGCAGGTGAACGGAGCGTTGTCCAACAACACCGATGACCTTGTGGCGCAGGCAAAGAGCGGGGTACCCCTTGTCGTACCGTCCGATCCGGGACGGCTCGCCTCTCAGTTCAGCATCCCCGACCTTAACATCTTGATGGCGCCCTATGTGCTCACTGACATCAGCGCCCTCGAAAAACTGCCCAATACAGCGATTTTCAAGGAATGGCAGGCGCAGCTTGAGGCGCAGGGAATCACGTTTGTAGCGGATATGTATAACGGTTTCCGTAGTTTTTACACGACAACGCCGGTAAATGGAGTCGGCGACCTCAAGGGACTCCGTATCCGCGGCTTCGGAAACAACATAGGAAACGCTCTCGCTAAGTATCTGGGCTTTGCCAATATCGGTATCTCGTGGGGCGAAGTGCTGCCCGGCATACAGCAAAAGACCCTTGACGGATGCGAGGTGCAGGTTGCCACAGCGTACGGCGCGGCAATCTACGAAGTGGCCAAGTATCTTGCGCTGAGTAAACACTACATGCTTCAGTCATCTTTCGTATGTTCCTCCAGTCTCCTCAACAGTATGCCCGAAGCGGACAGGAAAGTGTTTCTTGATACGATTCAGGAAACCGCCAAGAAGTATGGTGACATTGTCGCTTCGGAAGAAAACTCCTACTATCAACAGATGAAGGACAAAGGCGTTACCATAACCGAAGTAAATATAAAAGAGTTTGAAAACGCCATCGCCCCGCTGTATACCAACAATGACCTGGGACTTTCTCCCGGTCTCAAAGACAGACTGTTCAGAGAACTCGGCCTTTGAGCCGTAACGCCGGTATGGCGGGTTGTTTCGGTCAACGCTGAAGAATTAGCGTTGCGCCGGAATGACCCGCCACCCTTATCTACGGTGCTTTTGGGGGAATCATGCGAAAGGTTTACCAATTTCTCTGCAAAGCGGAGGCGGTAATTTGCGGCACGGGCTTTATTTTGCTCGTCGCGTTTGTGTTTTTGTCAGCTATTTTACGGTTTTTCCGTATTTCCATGTCATGGAACATAGATCTTGCGATGTTCCTGCTCGCATGGACGGCGTTTTTGGGTGCCGATATAGCGTGGCGCAGCGGCCAGCTTGTCGGTATAGACATAGTAACCCGCCGCCTGCCCCGCCTTCTCCAAAAAATAACCGAAATACTTATCTACGGAATCATCTTTTGCGCGCTCGCGGTAATAGCGGTTTTCGGCATCAAACTTGCCGCCGCGGAACGGCTTAGGATGTACCAGTCCATACCGGTGCCTTATTCTCTGGTAACGCTGAGTATAGTCGTTACAGGGCTGTCTATGTCGTTGTCAACGATAATCAAGATACGCCGGGCGGTACTCAAGTGGAACTGCAAGGAGGATGAAAAATGAGTTTGTTGCTCATCTGTTTTGTCACTTTTTTGGTATTGGGAATGCCTATAGCCTTTGTCATAGGCATAGCCGGTTTCGCTTACTTTTCGTCTGTCCCCTTCCTTAACTACCAAACCGCCGTCCAGATGATAGTCGCCCAGAGCCAGTCATTCGCGTTCCTCGCCGTGCCTTTCTTCATCTTTGCCGGCAATCTGATGAACGTGTCCGGCATCACAGACCGCCTCTTGAGTCTTGCCCGCCTCGTAACCCGTCGTATGTACGGAGGCACGGCACAGATCAGCGTCGTGATGAGTACGCTGATGGGCGGGGTTTCCGGTTCGGCAACAGCGGATGCCGCCATGGAGACCCGCATCTTGGGCCCGGAAATGATGCGCATAGGGTACAAAAAAGGCTATATCTGCGCGGTAAACTGCGTTACCGCCCTCATTACCGCGACTATACCGCCAAGCCTCGGGCTCATCATCTTTGGTTTTGTCGGCGAAGTTTCTATAGGGAGGCTCTTTGCCGCAGGTCTTATTCCGGGTATTTTGATGATGCTATTCCTGATGGCTACCACGTCAATCACCTCCCGTATCAACAGATTCGACCCGCCGAGGAAGGATGCGCCTCCCTTGAGCGTCAGGGAAATACTCGATAACCTGAAAGAATCTATCTGGGCATTGCTATTTCCCGTCATCCTGATAGTCGGAATACGCTTCGGCGTGTTTACCCCGTCAGAATCGGGCGCTTTTGCCGTGATTTATGCAATTTTGATTGGAAAATTCGTGTACAAAGAACTGACGTGGCAGAATTTCAAGACGGCGCTCATCACGACTTTGAAGGATAACGGCGCCATCATGTTGATAATAGCGATGTCCGGGCCCTTCAGCTATGCCATAACTTGGGTAAAACTTCCGGTAGCGTTGAGCAATCTGATATTCGGCATCACGAGCAACCCGCAGGCTCTAGTCCTCATCATGCTGGGCTTCCTCTTCATAACGGGAATGTTTGTTGACAGCAACGTCAACTTCCTGCTCTTAACACCGATTTTCCTCCCCATGGTAAAGGAAGCCGGCATAGACCCGGTGCATTTCGGCGTGTTGATGGCGACCATAGTTACCCTCGGCGTGATGACGCCGCCCATAGGTTCGGCGCTGTACACCGTCTGCGGAATAATAGAATGCCCGCCTGAAGAGTTCACAAGGTATTCGCTGCCTTTCATGGCCGCGGTTCTCTTGGAAATGTCAATACTGGTATTCCTGCCGGATT
>JAIRMY010000113.1 GCA_031258335.1 Spirochaetaceae bacterium
CTGTATTGTTGTTGGTAAAATGCTGTGGCGGGGGTTTACGTCTGTTTCCTGCGCGGCTGGGGGGCCTAAGGCCGCCGCAGCCCTTCTCTTGGGACGCGGGACCGCCGCCTCAGTCCCCGCGGACATCGAGATCGACATCCCGACGGGAAAGCGGCTCAGACTCCCGCTCGCGGACTGCTCTTTGGACAAGACAGAGGCGCGGTGTGCGGTACGCAAGGACGGCGGGGACGACCCTGACGTTACTACGGGTTGCCTTGTTTACGCGACGGTGAAAAAAACGCGGCGACAGGGATTTTTGATCGAGGGCGGCGAAGGGGTAGGCAGGGTAACGCTGCCCGGACTCGATGCCCCGGTAGGCGGCGCGGCGATAAACAGCGTACCCCGCCGCATGATAGAGGGAGCGTTGCGCGAGGTTTGCGAAGATGCGGGCTGCACAGGCGGGCTTGCGGTAACGGTGTCCATACCGGACGGCGAAAGACTCAGCCTCCGCACGTTTAACAGGAGGCTGGGCATAGTCGGCGGGCTTTCTATACTTGGTACAACCGGCCTCGTGGAACCGGTAAGCGATGCGGCTTTTTTGGGGGCTGTCAAGGCGGAACTTTCCGTGCTGCGCGCCCTGGGCATGGACAGCCTCACGCTTACGCCGGGAAACATAGGACTGGACTTCCTTGCCCGCCATTACCCCGGACTTCGCGCTGTAAAATGCGCGAATTTCATAGGAGAGAGCATAAGTTTGGCGGCGGAGGCGGGCTTTAAGCGGATTCTTGTAGCGGGGCACATAGGAAAACTCATGAAACTGGTAACGGGAAATTTTAACACACATTCAAAGTACGGCGATTCGCGTCAGTTTGTCTTTGCCGCGTTTGCCGCGTTGTACGGCGCGGACGGTGTTTTGGCGGCGGAACTCCTGCGTTGCGCCACAAGCGAGGCGGCTATAGAGTTGTTGCAGGGCGCGGGTCTTTGGGAACCGGTGTTTGCCAAAATTCTATCCGAGACCAAGCGGCAGTTGGATGAATTTTGCGAGCGGCTCTCCGGCGTTTGCTGCGATGTCTTATTTTTTTCGTCAAAATACGGATTTTTAGGAGGTACGGCTTGAAAAAAGGAATATTTTACGGGGTAGGCGTGGGTCCGGGGGATCCTGAACTGATCACGGTCAAGGCGCTGAAAACGATTTCCGCCTGTCCCTGCGTCTCATTCATAGATCCCGGCAAGGGACGCAAAGCGGTGGCGTTTGAAATCGCCCGCGCCGCCGCCCCTGAAATCGACCAAAAAGAAAAAATCCGCCTTGCCATATCCATGACGGCGGACAAAGATCTGATGAAGCGCCATCACATTGCCGCGTTCAACGCGATAAGAGAGAAGTTAGACGCCGGGGTTGACGTATGCTTCCTTACCCTTGGAGACGCCGCTATCTACTCGACCTTTGGCTACCTCCGAAAGATAGCCTGCGAAGCGGGGTACAAGACCCGGATGGTAAGCGGGGTGCCGTCTTTTTGCGCGGCGGCGGCGGTTTTGAACACAGATTTGGCGCTGGGCGAACAGAATTTGCATATTTTTTACACGGGAAAGGCGGCTGGCTTTCCCGAACTCAAAGGGACGCGGGTGTTTATGAAAGGGCCGTCCGCCGTACCCAATCTCATCAAAACGATAAAGGAAAAGGGGCTGGATGCGAGCCTCGTATCCGCCTGCGGCATGGAGAACCAAATCGTGGTGGCTTCTATAAAAGAAAGCGATATGGAGCGGGAATTCGGTTACTACAGCCTCGTGATTATCAAAGAGTGCGGAGGATGATTTACTTTGTCGGCGCGGGGCCGGGAGCGCCCGACCTGATAACCGTGCGCGGAAAAAGCCTCTTAGAACGCTGCGATATGCTCATATACGCCGGTTCTCTCGTGAATCCCGCGCTGCTTGATTTTGCCAAGCCGGGCTGCCGTATATTTGACAGCGCTTCGATGACGCTGGAAGAGGTGATAGCCCGTTTTATCGAGGGTGAAGAAAATCGCTGGTTGACGGTGCGCCTTCATACCGGGGACCCCTCCATATACGGCGCGGTACGCGAACAGATGGATCAGCTTCAGGCACGGGACATCCAGTTCAAAGTTGTGCCGGGGGTAAGCTCGTTTTGCGCCGCCGCCGCCGCGCTCCGCGCCGAGTACACGCTGCCCGGCATCTCTCAAACGCTGATAATAAGCCGCGTTGCCGGACGTACGCCTTCCCCCCCAAACGAAGACCTCGCGTTGCTCGCCTCGCACGGGGCAAGCATGGCGGTATTCCTCAGCGCCGCTCTGATAGGAGAAGTGCGGGAAAAACTACTCGCGGGGGGACTTGCGCCCGAAACTCCGGCGGCTATAGTCTACAAGGCAAGCTGGCCCGATGAAAAAATAGTCCGGGGCACGGTGGACAGCCTCCCCGCCATGCAAAAAGAACTCGGAGAAGACAAAACGGCGCTGATACTCGTGGGCGGATTTCTTAAGAGCAGCTACCAGCGTTCAAGACTCTACCACCCTGATTTTGAACACGGTTTTAGACGGAGGAAGCCGGAACGGGAAACCGGGGACTAGGCTTGAAGGCGGCATTTTTTTCTTTTACAGACTGTGGGGGGTTGCTAAAAAGCCGCCTTGCCGAATGGTTTTTGCGGGACGGGCATGAAATTTTTGAACCGCCGCATTGTAAGAGCCTTAAAGAAAGCGCTGGGCTGGCGTTTTCCGGCGCGGATGCCTTGTTTTTCATAGGGGCCGCCGGTATAGCAGTGCGTACTGTCGCCCCCTTTATCCGGTCAAAGACAAGCGATCCCGCCGTGATAGTCGTTGACGAATTGGGGAAATGGGTTATCCCCATACTCGGCGGACACATAGGCGGCGGAAACGACTTAGCCAGGGAAGCGGCAAAATTCCTTGGAGGCGAGGCGGTAATAACGACGGCGACAGACATCCACGGCGTTTTCGCCGTGGATACATGGGCAAAGGCGGAAAATCTCGCGATAAGCTCTATGGAGGCGGCAAAAGGGATTTCCGCCGCGCTTTTGAGAGGCAGCCCCGTATGCCTGCAATCCGACTACCCTATAGAAGGCTGCCCTCCACACGGAATCGTGTACCGGGGCGGCGGGACGGCGGACATAATCGTGTCCATGAAACGCACCGAGGCGGCGGACGGCGTTTTGCGTCTCATCCCACGCCGCGTCTACGCGGGTATAGGCTGCCGCCGGGGGGCCGGCGCGGAACTAATCGCCGAAATCTTTGACCACGCCCTTCTAAAGCTGGGACTGGACCCGCGTTGCATCGCCGGCGCGGCAAGCATAGACCTAAAAAAAACCGAAAAAGGACTCAGCCGTTTCTGTGAAAGACTGGGTGTCTCCTGCGCCTTTTTTGAAGCGGAGGAACTCAGGCGGGTAGAAGGCAACTTCAGCGCATCCCGTTTCGTGGAAGATGTGACCGGCGTTGACAATGTATGCGAGCGCGCCGCCGTCCTCGCCTCAGAAAACGGGGAGCTTCTGTTAAAAAAAACGGCGCGGGACGGAGTTACCATAGCGCTCGCCGTTAAAGAGGCGGCGCTGCGCTTTCCGCCCGGCAACGGGTTATTGCAGCAATGACGGAAACGGAGTACAGTACAGTATGATTGCCGGCATCATAGGAGCGGCGGGTTATGCCGGCGCGGAACTTGTCAGGATTTTATCGAAACATCCAAAAATTGATGTTCTTAGAATATCTTCGACGAGTTACGAAGGCAAAACTATAGCGGATATATATCCAAATTTTTTTGGCGTAACTGATATTACTCTGGAAAATTCAAAAACGCTTATAGCCGGTTCAGACGTCGTATTTGCCGCGCTGCCTCACGGGGTTGGAGAAGTTTTTGCCGCGGAATGTTTTGAATCGGAGATACCTTACATTGATATGTCCGCGGACTTCAGGTTTGACTATGACGAGGAGACTTACAAGGCTTGGTACGGTAAAAATTACCGCTTCCCCGAACTCCATAAAAAATCTGTATACGGTCTGCCGGAATTGAACCGCCAAAGGATAAAAGCCGCGGCGAAAGACGGCGGCGGAGTGATAATAGCGAATCCGGGCTGTTATCCGACAGGAGCGTCTCTTGCCGCGTTCCCGGCGCTTTCGCTGGGCATCTACGGCAACGGGACGATAATTGTCGATTCAGCGTCCGGAATAACCGGAGGCGGGCGTGAGCCGGCGCGGGCGTACCATTTCCCCGAATGTTCCGATTCGATGACGCCCTACAAGGTGGGATCTCACCGCCATACGCCTGAAATCAGCCGTAACTTTTCTTTTATGGAGGGAGCCGCCGAGCCGCGTCCCGTGATATTTACGCCGCATTTGGCGCCGATGAACCGGGGCATACTCAGCACGCTCTACATCCCGCTTGCGGATACATGGAAATGCCGCCCTGATTCTCACACCGCCCCTCGCCCTCCCTCAAACGAGATCAACGAAAAAACTTCGCGTATTCACCGTTTGTACAAAGAATTTTACAAAGACGAAAGATTTACGCGCATACTTCCACCGGGTATTTTCCCCGCCACAGGCCGTGTGCGGTTCTCAAATTTTTGCGACATATCGGTGTGTATAGACCAAAACGGCGAAAATCTAGTCGTGGTAAGCGCGATAGACAATATGGTAAAAGGCGCCGCAGGTCAGGCCGTCCAAAACATGAACATCGTGTTTGGCTTTGAAGAAGACTGCGGTTTGAATACACTCCCCGCGTTATTTTAACCCGCCACCCGCCAGCGGGTTTAAAGGCGCTCCGCGCTAGCCCGCCAGCGGGTAACCCGTGTGTGGGTTGTGCCGCAGGCACAACGGCAAGCCGCAAGCGGCTTGTGCGGCTGATAGCGGGATTACGCATTGCCCTCACGACAGACTAGTAAAGCCCCCTTGCCATTATTCACTATTCTCTGACTATTCATGCCGGCCCCCCCCCCACGGGGGGCTGGTGTGGGTGGGGTGTTG
>JAIRMY010000178.1 GCA_031258335.1 Spirochaetaceae bacterium
GATTGGATTTTCAGCCTTGAACTGTACTACAAATACATATTTGACAACTCCTATATTACAAATGTTGTATACGACTATAACAACAAGACTGCGGTGTCAAAGTATAGTTTTGACGGTGAAGGCCATATATGGGGCTTTGACCTTTTACTGCAAAGAATAAATGGGCGTATTATTGACGGATGGATTTCTTATTCATTTAACTATGCCCGCTACCATGATCCGGGCAGCATGGAGGCGTTTACCGGCGCCAAATTTGTTGACAGGAGTGATAACTGGTACTTCCCTGCCTTTCACCGGTTTTCAAACCTGAATTTAGTGCTGAACTTTAAGCCCTTGCGCAGCTTTAACATCTATACGCGCTTTGGTTTTGCGAGCGGTGTTCCAAGAAACAAGGCAACGGGACCGGCTGAGCGCGTTACTGTAAAACAGCCTAACGGCACCACAGTAACAAAATACAAGCAGAACTCCATATACTCTGATACCGAACGCGGAAGCGCTTCACTGCCGCTTGACATAAAATTTTCGTGGTTCTTTTTTTACCCCGATAACAAAGTACGTACCGAAGTTTACGCCGCGGTGGAGAATGCGTTGTCGCTTGTTTACCATTCCAAAGGGAATACGGTAACGAATCCATACACGGGGCAGGAAGAGGAAGGCAGCACTACGGCAACGTTTGAACTGCCTATACCCATGGTCTCCTTTGGCTTTAAATGGACATATTAGGCAGAAACACGGCTTTTAGTTGCCGTAAAGACCTGCCGATAATTAACCAATGACTCAAAATTTCGATTTTTTAGACATAATCCGCGGTTATTCGCTTAAAAATAATTCTCCGTATATACCTGTCAACCAACTTGTAAGTTTGCTGCAAAAAAATGCCCTGCGCGGCAACGCGCCGCCCCAGGCGAGACACTGGATGGAAAATACGCAGGAAAAGGTATACGCGGAACTTGCCCGCCTGTCCGATGAGCAAAAATGCATCATACAGGGCAGCCCTCAAAACCAGCGGATATTTTTTCCGAATTTTTTTGTCGAGAAACTTGAAACATTATACTTTAACATTGATAAAACGGCTGACAGGGCTTTTCCATGCGAAAATGATTTAAGCGCCGTTATCCCCGCTGAATACACCAGGAAAATTTTCGTGGACAACGGCATGATTGATTATCTTGCCGAACCGCAGGCATCGGTGCTTCCAATTTTAAAATTTGTGTTTCCGGAGAAATTTGGCTGTTTATTGGCGCTGTCTATACATTTTCCGCGCCGTATTTTGGAAATAGCGCTGTCAAAGGTAAAAATGTCAATGCAGCACACAGGAAGCATTGATTTTTACAGGCAAAAACTGATTACGCATTTTTCGGGTCAGGAAATCTCCGCGAGAAACTTTTTCGAGAATTTTATGATGCATCAGCAGGTTTGCCTTGATGACATTGAAAAATCAAATGACTTTACATTTTCGGCATGGCTTTTTTTATGCCCGCTGATAAAAATGCAGGTCGCAGACAGTATTGAACGCAACGGAGAAATTTCACCGGAGGATATTGGCTTATACCAATCAATCTCTGTTATATACATATTTAACAATTATTACAAAGTTATAGCCGTCAACAGGTATAACAAAGAAAAAGCTTTTTCCCTGATTCACGAAAAAATAGGTCTACCTCCGTATTTATTCACTTTTAGCGAGATTTATAATTTTACAGGCATAGGCGGATTTCAAATATTAGGCCGTTGCACCGAAAATGATTTAATGGAATGGCTGAAGCAAAAAATGACGGTGCATGAAAACGATCTGCCTGCCATACTAAAATTTTCCGGAATGGACGGAAAAGATAATTTTGTCAGAAAAGACAGGATATTCGCGCTTTGCTCATATCTATTAAAAGACTTACAGTCAAAAATAAAAGATGAAACTACAAACCGCTGGGTAAAATTACTCCGCGGTTATTTTAAAGAAAAAGCCATGGAAAATGACTCATATTTTGAGGACCTTGTTACAAGAGAAACGCGTCTGTACAGTCCGTTTCTGTTAAATCTGCTGCATGACAAACAAGTCGCTTTATTGCAGGCTGAGACTCAGAGAGCAAGTTATGATACATCCAAGGTTGAAAAATTCTTTGTAAACGGAAATATGATACCCTTAAGAAAACTAATGAACCTAAAACGTGAGGATATACTACGCACCAGCAAATTGATGCTGCCATTCTGGTATTCTATTCCGGGCGTTGCCGTACTGGGACGTATAATTAAGCATGGCTTTAACAAGGAAAACGCGTATTTCAAAGAATCCGAAAAGCAGGCGGCGTCCTTGTATACGACAAACATAAAAAAATCCGCCGAAAAGCTGTCCAAAGAACTGGTGCCGAATGACACGGATATTGACGAATATATGAACAGTATTCTTGACCGCTGGAACCAAATATTGAACTACTCCGGCCGCGAAAAATTAACGCGGGACGTAAACGCAACAGTAAAAGATTATATGCGAAACGCAATCAAAAATTTCGGTCAGCGCGCCCTGAGCGCCACGATGCTTGACGAATTAGCCGAGCGCGTCATTATGTCGAATCAAGCCCTTTCAAAAATCAAGAACAGAAACAGCCTGCGCCTTTACATAAAGCTCTTTACAACAAAGATACTTCTGAATTCCTGACGCTAAGCGATCTTCCCTGCGCGTTTACGGGACGGGCGCCCCTCCGGACACATCTCCTACACTCCCCGGCTTAAATGCCCCTTACCTCACTTCCTCTAAAATTTACCCCCTAAATTTGCCCACACCCACAGCGGGTGTGGGGGCTTGACTCTTTTGTTAGAAACTTCTAACATGAGTTAGTTAAACCAAAAATTCAGGTTTGGAGGATTTTATGAATGTTGTTATCATTGGCGGAAACGACTGTATGGTCTGCCGCTACAAGGCCATCTGCAAGGAGTATGGCTGCAAGGCAAAAATTTTTACGCAGCCCAAGGGCAATCTGGAGGGTTTGATAGGGAATCCCAATCTTATCGTCCTTTTTACCAATCCTGTTTCGCATGAAATGGTAAAAGTAGCCAAAAAAGAGGCGGCGCGCAAGGATATTCTGCTGGTTCAGTCCCATTGCGGAAGCGCAAACGCTCTGCGGAATATCTTGGCGGGGACGCTTACCGAGGCGCGGCAGGGATGTTAGGGGCTGGACAATAGCGTTTCACCTGGGAACGCCGGAAAACCTCGTCGTGCCGCGCCCTGCTGGACTTTTTATCTGTATGGGATTATAATTTTTGCATGAAGCGCGTTTGTTTTGTACTGACCGCGCTGGTTTTTGCGTGGAGTACGGCTTTTACTCAGGCGATATTCGCTCCGTTTGTCTCAAGGTTAAGCGCCGCGGTAATCGGCAGGCAGGTGCGGCTTTCATGGCTGGATTCCGACAGCGTTGACGGCGCCGTATTCATCTACCGCTCAACAGAACCGTATACAAACAACGATGCCGCGGATATTTCACAGGACTTTGTTGCAATGGTGCCTCACGGGATACAAACGTATGTGGACGTAGTGCCAAGCGATGGAAAATGGTACTACTTTGCCGTTGCCAGCGATTTTTCGCAGCAAAGGTATACGTTGCTGATTCCGTTCAGCAATACCATAGACGTAACCGTAGGTACCGGCGGCGCCGCTCAGAGTTCCATTCCTTCGCCATACACCGGCACGAACGCTAACGAATACGCGCCTGTTTTTTACAACTTTTACGGCTCTCAGTTCGCCTCCGAGCCTAACCAGCCTCCTTATACTCAGGGCGCTCAGGTAAACAGCGCCACTGTAAACCCGCAAGTCCCAACAAACAACGCGGTTTGGCCGCCCTATAGCATTGTCGAAGGTCTGATAAATCCCCCGGCAAGGGCGGACATCACGGGAATCATGGCGGTGGCAGGAAGCAAAGGCATAGAAATTACTTTCAACGCGCCAGACTCAAGAAAAAACCCCGTGCTCTACAGGAGCATACAGCCTTTACGCAGTTTTGCCGACCTCCTTACAGCCACTGTCGTTGGTCTAGGCGTAAGATCCCCATACACGGATTATGTGACTCCGGGCGTACCCTACTACTACGCCGTTGTGTACGAGGATGATTTAAGGGCGGGCAAGGGCGACATTTTTCCCGGCAGTAATTCCACGTTTATACCGGCGGAGGTCCCGGTGAATCAACCAGCCGCCGCTCCCACTACCGCTCCAGTTGTCGGCGGCTATGCTCCCTATAGTCAGGCTCAACCGCAGGCTGTTACACCGGTCGCCCCCGCTTGGTCAAACGAGTCAACCTCGCAGTACGGCGGCGGGTCGTTGTACGGCAGCGGCGCTTACGGCATGGACGGCGGCGGGTCACGGTACGGCAGCGGCGCCTACGGCATGGACGGCGGCGCGTATACAAGAACACAGCAGAATTCCAACGAGATTAGAGGGTACGAGACCCCATCATATCAGAACCAAACGGACGAAACACTGGTACTGAGTGAGCCCAGAGTTTTTAACCGCGATATGCGGACTTCAAGTGAGCCGGAAGACCACAGACTTTCACTGATAGTACAGGGACCCTTCATGTGGCGCGACTGGCAGGCGGCGCGCGCACAGTTCTCCGATTTCATAGTAAGCGCGTCAAACAAGGCGGCGGCGGAACGCGCCCGCTTTTACCTCGCGCAATGCTGGTACTTTATCGGCGACATAAGGACGGCCCTGTCCAGCTTCCTCAAACTTCAGTCTGTTTTTCCCGATGAAATCTCAATATGGATACAAGCCAGCCTGAACAGAATAGCCGACCGCTGAGGAAAGCATTTACCGTAATTGTTTTTTCGCTGTTGGCTGTACTTGCGCCGGCGCAAACAGCGAGAAGCAGCGTAAGAGCCACCGAAACCGCGGCGTATGCCATGCTCACGAGCCTGCTCAAAGAATGGAATATAGATTTTTCCCGGCGAGAGTTGATGACAGACTACGGCGCGTTCGGCGCTTCTATAGAGGCGCGTTTTCCGGCGCATCCCGCCGGCTCGGAGGGCGGAGGGATATTCGTGTTCGCCGTCCCCGTTTTCAGCCCAAGGCAGACGGACGACGCGGAAACTCCGCTTAACTGGGGACACGAGCTTGCGTT
>JAIRMY010000182.1 GCA_031258335.1 Spirochaetaceae bacterium
CATCAACGCGTGAGGCAGGCTCCGCCCGCTCAACACAAGGAGTTCCAGCATATTGTCAAAACTTGCCGAATCGCTTGCGTCAGGCTCAATCACAGGCAGTATATCATCGAGGCGGAACGCGCCGTCTGTAAAAAACGGGTGAGCGTACAGTTTTTCGCGGGCCGCCGCCCAAAAGCGGTTGCCTTTTACCGTGTTTATCTCGCCGTTATGGGCTATCATGCGGAAAGGCTGGGACAAGGCCCAGGCGGGGAATGTGTTCGTCGAAAAGCGGGAATGTACGAGGGCGACAGCGGTTTTTACCGCGCCGTCCGTCAATTCCGGGTAATACTCGCGGAGTTGGCGCGGCATCAACATCCCTTTGTACACGATCGTAGATGCCGAAAGGCTGGGCATATAGCAGGCGGCGTTTCTTAGTTCTTCGCGGGCATACTTTTCAAGCCTCTTGCGGAAGACGTACAGCAAAAAATCGAGTTTTCCCCGTCCGCCGCCCTCCTTCAGCGCGAGGAAGACCTGTTTAACTTCTGGCTCGGCCTTTTTTGCGATAGTTCCCGCCGCTTCATGATTCACAGGGACATCGCGCAGCGCAAGTACCTTGAGCCCCGTATCAGCCGCCAGCCCGTCCATCTTTTTCTCCACGGCATCCGCCGCCGCCCTGTCCCGAGGCAGGAACAAAAGCCCCGTCCCGTAAGTCCCCGGTGCAGGAAACGCGCCGTCCCGCAGCGCCGCTACATTCTTCCTGTAAAATTCATGCGGTATCTGAACCAGCAAGCCTGAGCCGTCCCCCGTCTTGTCGTCCGCGCTCTCCGCTCCCCTGTGCGTCATCCGCTCCAACACTTCGAGCGCGCGCTCGAGAATCTCATGCGACGCCTCCCCGCATATATTCGCCACAAATCCTATCCCGCAAGAATCGCGCTCGTTCTCCGCGCTGTACAATCCGCCCATACAAACCCCTTTGAATCAATTACACTATTCTACAAAATAGTAGTTACAAGTTACAAGTTACAGCGAGCAGTGAAGAGTAAAGATGCTATAAGCAGCGTTAATCTGCGGACTATTACTCCATTCTCCGCGTTAATCTGCGAAATCTGTGGACGCATTCGCGCCCATTAGCGCACATTCGCAGGCCTAATCTTGAGTATGCGCTGCCCTGCTTGACACGGGGCTTGACCAAATTTTTTAATCGGGTTAATCTAAAACAGTTAAGGTATTGGCGGCATCCCGCCGCCAATACCTGTACGGGCCGCTAGCTCAGTTGGTAGAGCAACGCCCTTTTAAGGCGTGGGTGCTGGATTCGATCTCCGGGCGGCTCATTATTCACTACAACTATACATATCTTCCGTCGAAAAATATTTTTTCAACACATCCATATCAAGGCGGTGGAGGCCGTATTTCTGGCATCTCTTGCAAAAATCGCTTTTAAGGCGCGCTTCCATGATCTTTTCGTACGGTGTGTCCAAAAAACCGCCGGGAAGGCCGGGTTTACAGAACAGGTGGCACAGGGAAAGCGACGCGTCATGCTCTATGACCGGAAATATGCGCTGGCAGATGCAGGGGTTAGAGGCGTTTTTTATGCACATATCCAGAACAGCTTTTACGTTCCACGCCAGCATTTCCTTTGTCTTTTGTACGGCCGGGGCAAGCCTTCGCCCCTCGCAAACATCCAAAAAATTATCATAGGGCGTAAGATACCCCGCGTCTGGAACGGTTTTGAAGCCAAGGGAGGCGCAAAGGCTTTTCATTTTATCAAAGTCGTCTCCGCCGTTGTTTCTGTATAAAATGTACAAAATGATTATGTCCGTCGTGGAGGCGTATTTTTCTCTGTATTCCCGCAGCTTATACAGGTTTGAAAGAAAAGTCCGCCAATCGCCTCCGCCTGTCCGGTTCTGTTCGTAAGTATTTTCGTATCCGCCCGCGATAACTTGAATCTGGGCGGGGGCCGCCCTTACAACATCTTCAAGGTATCTGTCTTCCTGTAGGCTGGTGGTAAGGCGGCAGGGAACGCCGCTGTTTGTGATGATTTCAGCAATATCGGGATTCACGAGAGGCTCGCGCCAAAATGACGAAAGGTCAACGCTCAAAATTAGCGGACATTCCGCCGTCAATTTATCAAGCGTTTTTTTGTAGAGCGCCGCGCTCATATATTTTTTGCCCGCGCCGTCTTTTGTACAGACGGAGCAGACGCTGTTGCATACGCCGCTTACCTCGATTACAGGCTGTTGGCGCGGTATGCTGGTATATGTCAAAAAATCCCGGCCTTTTTCGAGTCCGGCTTCTATGCACTCGCGCATTAGCGCCTTGTTTTGGCTTATCACGGTACAGAGCACAAAAGCGCCTTCTTTTTTTATGTTGCTTATGTGAGCGGGGCGTAAAACTTCAACACCGCCGGCGGTATCGATGGCCGGATTCTTGTCCAGAAAGGCCCTGACGTTAAAGCCGTTTCGCGTAAACATACGCCCTAGGCAGATGCCTAAAAAACTCGCGCCCCATATATACACCGGACGCCCCTGTATGAGATTCCGGAGTTCCGCTATGGATAAACCATGGGATGCGGTAAGCGGCGTAAACGGGCTGCCAGCCGCGGCATCCATCTACGATGACGCCTTTTTCAGAGATTCGGCGTACTTTTCCGCCGCGGTTTCAATTTCCGCCTCCGTTTCTACCGAAAGCGCCTTTGTTTCGGCGATTTCGGGAAGGATTTTCGGGTATTACGCCCTTAAGTGGTCTAAAAATCCGCGGGCAAAGGCGGGTATGGCGGCCACATCAACCGTTACCATGCAGCCGTGTACCGCGGCGCAGAGCAGGACGGCTTGTTCTTCCATAGTAAACGGCGAAAACCGTGGCTGTTTAAGTAGTTCCATCAGCCGTTCACCCCGCGCTAATTTTTCCTGCGTTATTCTGTCAAGGTCGCTGCCAAACTGGGCAAAAGACGCCATCTCACGGTACTGGGCGAGGTCGAGCCTTAATCTGCCCGACACCTTTTTTACCGCCTTTGACTGAGCGGCGCCACCCACGCGGCTCACTGAAAGCCCCACATCAATGGCGGGACGGAAGCCGGAGTTGAACAAGCCGGAATCAAGGAATATTTGCCCGTCTGTTATTGAGATCACGTTTGTCGGTATGTACGACGATATATCGCCGGCCTGTGTTTCTATGATAGGCAGCGCCGTTATGGAACCGCCGCCCTTGTCCTGTGAAAGTTTTGCCGCCCGTTCCAAAAGCCGCGAATGGAGGTAGAACACGTCTCCGGGGAAGGCCTCGCGTCCGGGCGGGCGGCGGAGGAGCAGGGAAATTGCGCGGTACGCGACTGCGTGTTTAGAAAGGTCGTCATAGA
>JAIRMY010000229.1 GCA_031258335.1 Spirochaetaceae bacterium
GTCCCGAAAGCGGACTTCGGCTTCTGCCTTCGGGAACGGAAAAAGCGCATGCATACGCGGCTGGTGGCGGGTTTACGCATTGCGATCGATACAATATGGGCGCATCCCCGCGCAAGCGCGGGGTCGGGCTTTGCGGTACCGTGTGTGGGTTGTGCCACTGGCACAACCGCACAACGGCAAGCCCCTTGCACGGCAGACTCGCCAGCCGCCGGGCAGCTCATTTCTCATTAAAAAATGTCCTGCACCGCAGATAATTACAATCCTATCGAGCGCGCGTTATAGTTATTCAAAAGGCGCATATCATCATGGAAGTTAGTATGGACACGCTGTTTGAGCGGTTCAACATTTCGGTTTCATACATAGACGGCGGGCCGCCGGGCGGTACGGTTTTGTCGTTTTCGTACCGCGCCGCAAGGGGTGAGTACGGGATTTATATCAGAAAAAATGTTGACGCCGAAACTTACGCTGCCTGCGACCGGCGTGAAAAAGGACGCATACTGTATAACCATTTTGTCCATCGGGAGGCGTGTAGAAAACTGTTTGACGAGGCGTTTCGCAAGAATTTGCCGCTGATTTTTTTTCGGCTTCCGGAAGATAAAAATATTAATCAACGCATGGGTCTGTATTCAACTTATATTTATAAACGTTTTGCCGGAATAGCGCAGGCGATGGAGGTAAACAGCAAAGTTTTTGTGGATGACTGGCCTGATGTTCGTTCCCTGTTTGAAAAAAATATGCCGAACAGCATACGGAAACAGGAATACCTTTCTTACCCAAAAGAGAGTTGGCCCGGCGGCCTCGACTGGATGACGTATATGTTTTTTCTATGCAGGGATATGCGATGGACGCTCGATGAAATAGGCGGCGGCGATAACAGGATAAAAACCGGCGACATAAGCGCGTACAATAACGAACTGCGCGATGAAAAACAGATTAAAGAAGCCCACGAAACGCGCAAAACAATTGTTGAAGGATACGATGCCGGCGGTGATGAACGCATACGGCGCGGCAGGACTACCAACATAACGGGAACCGCGGCGCTTCATTCGATAAGCGAATGCGGCAGCCTCGATCAATTCATTGCCATACTCCGTGAACGCTGCGTAACGGATAAACGGCGGAGGCTTTTTACCGATATGCTTTACAATATTAACAGAAATAAATTTGACCCTAGCCTTTTTATCCCGCGCCGCCTGCGCGTTATTGATAAAACACCTGTGCCGGTTTGTATACTGCTCGACGTATCAGGCAGTGTTCCCGCGGCGCTGTTGAAGCGCATAGTCCGCGCCATAGCGGATGCCGAATATTTTTTGGACAAAAAGAAAAGCCGGCTGGTATGCTGGTCGGACGGTCTCTGTAGAGACGCGCCGCTGGAGAAAATCAATAGTTTTACAGCGGGCGGCGGCACGATTCTTGCCCCCGGTATAGAATACTGCAAGAAATATCTCGGAGAAAACGCCTCTTTTTTTATCGTCAGCGACTTTCAAGACGATTTGGGCGATTGGATAAGAGCGGCGCGGAATATCAGGGCGCGTAAAACCGCCGTAGCCTGTACCACCTCCAACACGAGAGTAAATTTTACAGACTGGTTTTCACGGGCAGGTTCTAACGCAAATTCGCATACGACGGAGGTAACCCTGGACGAATTTTCCGCCGTTTTTGACACGGTGCTGCTCCGCGCCGGCCAGGATTTACATTATTAGACGCTTTTTCCGATAAAGAATAGGGGTATTGTTTTTTGAGACTGTTGCGCCGTAAAAAAATATTTTTTTTCTCGGTTTTTCTGTTTGCAACGAGCACGATTTATGCCCAGAGGACAGAACAGGTCATACAGCCTTTTGAAAAAAGCGATATCCTTCAGCGTATAAGCTGGCCGCCCGAAGATGATGTCCTTAAATATGAGTTGGTCATCGAAAAGAAAGACGAAACCGGTTCGGCAGACGCTTTTACGCAGGTTGTTGACCTTTCCACAGACGCAACCAGTGTCGAGCTTTCTCTGGCGGCGGGAGAATACCGCTGCCGTGTCATAGTTTACGACCTTTTAAGAAGGCGCCGCCCTGTACCTGAGTGGTCGCGGCTCAGGGTGCTCGAAGCGCTTCAGCCTGAAATAAGCGCGGTAAGTCCGCCGGCCATTGATGTAAACGATGACATGGCAATTATTACGCTTAATTTTGAGGGGAACAACTTTACTGAAAATGCCGAGGTATCTTTTTTATACGTTGGCGGCGGCATGGAAACATCCGGTGAAGCTGTATTGGCGGGTAAAGATAATTACCTTCCGTCCAGCGACGGAAAAAACGCCCGGTTAAAACTTGCGGGACTCCCGCTTGAGGAAGGCGTATACGATATTGTCATAAAAAATCCGGGCGGACTCTCCACGGTGTGGCGTAATTTCATGGTAACAAATGATATAGAAAACTCCCTGTCCAAAACCAAAAACCGCGCCTCTATCGAGATGCTGACTTCCATCGGATACAGCGCGATGTTTCCCGTATCAGGCAGGTTTAATGAGCTTCTCGGTAGCAGCATATTTCCCGCGGGGTTCACGGCCCGTTTAGGGGGAAAAACACATGAAAAACGCTTGGGGGCTTTTGGCATTGAATCCGCTGTGTTCTGGCATTATTTGAACGCTTCGAAAGATACGTCCATGGAATCCGGATATTTTTTCAGCCTCTTGTTCAATTTACTCTACCAAAAAAAAATACTCAACCAAAAAGCTGCGCTTAACGCGCGGCTTGGCGGCGGTTTTTCATACTTTTACGGCATGAAATTCAATGAAAATGCAAAGTTCAGCAAGATGACAGGAAATGACACCATAGTACCTACGCTTGTTTTTTCACTATCATGTTCATGGTTTTTCCATGAATATGCTTTCCTTGATTTTGCCCTCGAATATGTCGGTGTTTTCCCTAATGATGAAACCATGCTTTCTTACGTGCGCCCGCTGGTTTGTATAGGCTTTCAATATGGACAGGACTGATGAAATTATAATCCTGATTGCCTACCGGAAATACCTCCGTGATTCTGGCAGGTCAAGTTAGTCCCTATAGCGGTTTGTACGGGTTGTCTGCTATAGTTAGTTCATAGTTATACAGGAGGCGAAATTATGGGGCAGATGACGGCGGAAGAGGCCGCGGAATGGGGGAAAACCCTGAGCTTTGAAAAAGTATGGGCTGCTATGATGGAAAGCGACCGCAGAATGGAGGAATACCGCCGTGAACACGCGGAATTCGAGCGCAGAGCGGAAAAATACCGCCGTGAACACGCGGAATTCGAGCGCAGAACGGAAAAATACCGCCGTGAACACGCGGAATCCATCCGGGAAATAAGGGAAACCACCAATGCCATAAAAAAAATGCATGACGAGTTGAAAAGAGAAAATGACCGGCTGAGTAAAAATGTAGGGGGTCTTGGCAGTTCTTTGGGTGAACTTATAGAGACGCTGATAGCGGCGCGGCTATGGGAAAAGTTTCCTGACTACGGGCTTGTCCGTGCATACAGGCGTGTGCCTATTTTCGACGACACAAACCGTGCGAGGACGGACATAGACATTTTACTCTCCAATACCAACAAGGCAATGGCGGTAGAAGTCAAGCATGAACTTGATAGAGAAATGTACGTTGAACAGCATCTGAAGCGCATGGAACTTATCCGCGCCTATCCGCCGGCGGAAGTAGGGAATAAAGAGTTATTCGGAGCGATGGCGGGCGGAATTGTTACCCCCGATGTTACACGTTACGCGCACGATTCGGGGTTTCACGTACTAGAATTGATGGGGGATACAGTGTCCCTCATTCCACCGCCTGCCGGTTTCAAAGCCGGAACGTGGTGAGCGGCGTGGACGTGGTACAGGAAATTACTATGGATAGAAAGAGGCTTGCTGCGCGGCTTGCGCTGGAGGACGGGACGGAGTATGACGGCTGGTCTTTTGGGAAGGCGCGGAGCGCCGCCGGCGAAGTGGTGTTTACTACCGGAATGACGGGGTATCCGCAGGCGCTGACAGACCCGAGTTTTTGCGGGCAGATACTGGTAATGACCTATCCGTTGGTGGGGAATTACGGAGTACCGCTTGTCGCAAAGACGATGAAACCGCGCTTTGTCAGGTACGGGATACCGGCGGATTTCGAATCGGAGCGTATACAGGTTGCGGGACT
>JAIRMY010000004.1 GCA_031258335.1 Spirochaetaceae bacterium
TTTTGGAGAAAGGTTGAGCAAATCCGTGGCGGCAAGCCGCAACCCCAAATCAAAGCGCCAGCGGCTGGTATACGAGCCGGGCGCCCCCCGCGCCGCAGCCTCAAACGAGGTAGGATTCTCCTGAGTAAAACGTTCACGCACGGGTTGTTCGCCTGCCGAGATGACGGAAGCTATCTCGCCATCGCCCAGAGCGGCGTTTATGTCGCGCAAGGCGGCGGCAAGTGTATCCCGCGCCGCCTCCGTCTCTGCTGAGCGTTCCAGCAGTACGGTTACCGCGGGCCGGGCATCGGCGTTCCCCGCCGCAAGAAAGGTTTGCTCCGCTATAGGACGCCCGCCCTCGGAGAGGAAAAAGTTTGTTTGGTCAAGCCCGGCTATGGGATGACGGCGGCTGTCTTCGACACGGAGTTCAACGGTAACATTGGGGAAATTCACGCTTGAAACACGGTCAATCAGCACAAACAGCCCCGATGCTATGTCGTCGATTGAGGCAAGCGCGGTAACTTCGTCCGAGTCAAAGTTTGCCGCCATGAGGCAGCCGTTCACATCAATAGCGCCGTCAATGAAACGAATCCGTGAATTTGCCGCGTTGTACAGCACGCGAATGATACCTGAGTCGGTATCTATGAGCAACAGGCGCTTTGTATCGGTAACAAGCAGGCCGCCGTCATTCAAAAAGCGTAAACTTTCCGGTCCTTCCAGCCCTTCGGACGCCAAGATTCCAAGGTACAAGCCGTCTGAATCAAAGATATAGATACATTTTGCCGCGCTGTCGGCAACGTACAGGAGGCCGGCGCGGCTTGCGATGCCTGAGGGGGCGATAAACCCCGCAAATTCCGCGTTTTTTTGGCCGAAAGCGTTGATAAAAGCGCCGTCCGGGTCGAATTTTGAAACACGGCGGCTGCCAAATTCAACGACATACAGGTAACCCTCGTGATCAACGCTGAGGGCGGCGGGCCCGCTCAACTGTCCGGGTGCTATCCCTTTGGCCCCTATGTGTGCAAGCCATCTTCCGTCAGCGCCAAGAATACTCACCCTGCCGCCCCGGAATTCGGAGACATAAATCCTGCCGTCAAGCCCGCGCGCCAGCGCAAAGGGCCTGTCAAACCCGCCGAGAGGCCCGCGTTCACGGAAACGGACTATGCCATTCACATCGAGGCGGACTACCTCGTTGCTGCCGTAAGCGGCTACCCAGAGCGAACCGTCCCGCTCCGGGAGGACTGAGGCGGGCTGGCTAAAACTCGTTATGCCCCCGGTACTGCCGGGAAAATGCCCTATCTCAACATAACGGCTTCCTTCGTTTATTAACGGAAGGATGCTGCGCCGCAGACCTATACGTTCTATCCTGCTGTTGATCAACAGCGCTTCGGGCGCGGTGGGGCCGTATATCCCGGCGGCATTCTGCCACTGCCTGAGCGCTATGTTTTCCATTCCTGAGCGGTAGTAGGCGCGTCCAAGCCAGTCGAGTATCAGGGCTTCATCCGGCTTCCACGAGAGAGCCTGCTCAAACGCGAATATTGCCTCGTTAAACGAAGCGCGGTTATACGCCGCCAGCCCCAGCCTGAACGACTCGGCGGCGCGCAACGCTTCGATGTCGCTGCCAAGGATGTTCTCATCCTGCGGGAAGGTATCCGTGATTACAAGCAAAAAGACAATAAAAAACGAAGACAGGCGCTTCATCGTTTACTAGGATGCCTCGGCAAGAAGTATCTTCATGTGTGAGCTTATATCCTTCTGGCGGGGGGCCAGATCGAGGGCGCGGCGCAGGCACTGCCGGGCTTCGGAAATATCGCCGGTTTTGTAGTACGCCCATCCTAGCGAATCGAGGTAAGCGGCGTTTTGCGGGCGTTTGTCAACCGCTTTCCTGCAAAGCTCAAACCCGCGTTTGACATCGGCGCCGCTTTCGACTAGCAAAAAACCAAGCCCGTTCATCGCAGTGGTGTTGTTCGGGTCTATGTCGAGCGCTTCCTCGTACATTTTCACCGCTCTATCCTGTTGTTTTTGCATCCACGCGGCGTAAGCCATCATCGTAAATATTTGAACCGACTTAAAACCGCTCTTGATGAGTCGGGTAAGCTCAAATTCCGCCATGCGCGGGCGGCTGGTAGTCATGTAGATGTACGCAAGCGTAAGACGGCATTGGCAAACCCGTAGCGGCTCAATTTCGCCGGTAACAACCTGCTCCAGATAGAGCACCGCATCGTTATAACGTTCAAGTTTTGTATAACAAAGCCCCATATAATAGGCAAGTTCCGTCTTTTCCGCCGTCGAAAACGCCGACGTATCTATACTCTGAAAGGTTTGAAGCGCCGAATCCCAGCGTTTCATGCTGTAAAACCGCATCGCTTCGTCAATTGTCGCCGCCATTCAGTCCCCCCGCGCTGATATTTGAGGGCGGACACGGCGTGAACCGCGGCTTGCGGCTCCGCCACATCTATTATTGTCCGCCGTCTTGATTATTATACCCGCTTTAGTTGTAAGAGTATAGCCCACTGCCGGGCGTTGCGCGAATTGAAAATTGATAATTGAAAATGAACAATGAGCGGGGCGGCTGTTACAAAAGGTGTCAGTCACCCAAAAAAACTTCAAAAAACCCCCTTGACTATTTTTTGGTGATAGTTTGAAATAGACTTGACGAGCAAGGAGCAGTGTGGTATGATGCAAGCACTAAGGCGGTAAATTATGGAAAACAAACTCAAAACCCTTCTTGACTTACCAAAATCCTTACCTGAAAACAGGCTTAATGCGGCAATAGACAAGCTGAGAGAAATCAAACAAGAGAGCGACAAAGAAAAGACGGGTAAAACACCCGAATGTCCAAAATGCGGAAGCGATGACTTCATCGGTGTAGATTTTTTTGCCCTTACGGTTGGCGGGTCTTTTTTTAATGGCTTGACTTTAACCGCCTTCCCCTTAACGACGAGAACGGTCTCCGCCGGTTCCGGCTTGTTCAGGATACGCAAGGCGTATTTCCGGTTTTTGTAGCCGTTTATCCTGATGAATTCGTCCAGAATGGCTGACTTCTCTTTCCGCCCGGCTTTCAGGTAATGGGAACGGACCTGTTTGGTAACTGATTTTTTTTCTTGCATGGTTAATCCCATAGTGACCTCCGATAGTTATATCTAACGGATAGTCTGCCTTGATTTGGGTTACTTTTTCAAAATGAGGCACGGGCTCTTTTGGGTTACTTTTTCAATGAGGCAATGCGGGGGCTTCCATTATTCACGATTCATTATATAATTATTACTATACAATCAAGGGGTTGAAACAGCCTCAATTAATTTCCGGGGGTTTATTATGATGGTTGCCATGGGGGTACCCCACGAGGAGTTTAAGGGGATTCGAGTCGGAGACTTTATTTTTGAGGATGAAATCATCCATATGTATAGAGAGGCGTACTATCTGAAGCTCTGCACCAGGAGCGGGGCGACCTATACGGTACATTATAAGCCCTGGGGCTGCAATGTGTTCAGACAGACAAAGATTCGGCAGCGGAAGAAAAAAAGAAAGTATGACAGGGATTTTGGGCTGTAACGGCGGACCCGGAGGCCGGGGGCCATGCCCAAAGAACAAAGCCCTTTATAAATCCGGAACCTCATGGTATACTGTTGCTGTCTCTCATTCCAGATAGCAGGAAACGCCATGGATTCCTATAGTATCGGTATCATTATTTCACTGGGGCT
>JAIRMY010000054.1 GCA_031258335.1 Spirochaetaceae bacterium
GTTAAAGCACTAGAGAGCAAGAAAAAGTTCTGAAATCGCTCTACGCCTGAATAGTTACAAAATATCAAATATTATTTTTCGCATGGTGCGCGCCGGTTAGCCCCGGAAATTTTCCGGGCAAGTGCGCGGGATTTTCGGGCGGCGCGGAGGGTGGCGTCCATGACGGCGGCGCGAAAGCCGCCTCTCTCGAGCGTGCACACGGCTTCTATCGTCGTTCCGGCGGGGGAACAGACGGAGTCTTTTAACGCGGCGGGATGTAGTCCGCTTTCAAGGACGAGGGAGGCCGCGCCTTTCAGGGTTTGTGCGGCGAAGGTGTATGCGGCGGCTCGCGGCATACCGAGTATCACCGCGGCATCGGCAAGTGCCTCTATGAAGATGAAGCCGTAGGCGGGTCCTCCGCCGCTTATCGCGGTAACGCAGTCCATCAAGTCTTCCGGTAAGCGCTCCACCCTCCCGCTTGGCGCAAGGATGCCGCTCACGAGGGCGGCGCATTCTAAGGCGCTAGCGCCTTCCGGACCCGGCGGGGTTTCCTCGATGGCAAGCACCGTCATTCCCTGCCCTACTGCTGCCGCTATGTTAGGCATGATCCGGACTAACGCCGCCGGGGACGCGGAGCTAAGCGCTCCGCGTATAGAGGCAAGCGTGATCCCTGCCGCCACGGACACAAGTATCTTTCCGGCGGAAAACGGCGCGATTTCGGAGAGTAGGTCCGGGAACTGCGCGGGCTTCACAGCGAGAAACACGACGTCGCATCTCTCCACGAGGCTGCCGTTGTCCGCCGCCTTGTTTACGCCAAGTTCCGAGGCAAGCCGCCCCGACCTTTCACCCGTCTTGCTCGTAACAAAAATACGTTCCGCGGCCATTACACCCAGAGCCGTTTTGAGGAGTACGCTTCCCATCGCGCCCGCCCCTATGAATCCCGCGTTGATTTCGTCCAATGTTTTCATACTTTTTTCCTTCGCCTATAGTTCCGGCAAAAACAGGGTGCCGCGCAGTTCTCCCGAAGCGAGGGAGGCAAGCGCATTGTCGCGGCCTCCGTTTGCCAGTATCAGAGGTATGCCGTAAGCGCAAAGTTTTTCCGCCGCCTCAATCTTAGTGGCTATGCCCCCTGAGCCAAAATCGTTTGCCTTCCCTATCGTAACACGCTCCCTAAGCGCCGCTATGCTGTCAACCGTTTCTATCAGTTTTGCCGACGGGTTGGTCTTGGGGTTATCCGTGTAGATGCCGTCTATGTCGCTGAATAGGATCAGAGCATCCGCGTTCCAGAGAATCGCGGTCAACGCGCTCAGGTTGTCGTTGTCGCCTATGCGAATCTCATCGCAGGCAACCGAATCGTTCTCGTTAATTACCGGAATCACCCCCTCGTCAACCAGCGTGAACAGTGTGTTCCGCATATTGAGCGAGCGCCTCTCATCGTTAAAGTCTTCTTTGGTGAATAAAAGCTGTCCTATATGGAGGCCGTGTTCCCTGAAAGCGCCGTTCCACCTGTTCATCAACTCTACCTGCCCGATCGCGCATAGAGCCTGCCTGTAATTCATGTCCGTCTTCCGCGCCCAGCGGTCGAGGGTCGAGACGCCGGCAACCTGCGCCCCGGATGAGACGAGGGCAAGATGCTTGCCGCCGCCTGTGATCATCGCGGCGCACTGAGCGGCAAAGTCTTCCATGAATGCCGTGTTTATAGTGCCGTCCGGCTTTGCCAGCGTTGTAGAGCCGATTTTTATCACGATTTTCCGCGCCGACTCTATAGTACCGGCTATGGTCACCGGATCTGCCCTTCGCCGTTTATCAAATATTTTGTCGTAGTGAGGGCGCGGAGTCCCATAGGTCCGCGTATATGGAGTTTCTGAGTGCTTATCCCCAGTTCGGCGCCGAAACCGAATTCGCCGCCATCGGTGAAGCGCGTCGAAGCGTTGACATAGACGCAGGCCGCGTCAACTTTGTTCTGGAAAAGGGCGGCGTTTTCCAGACTGCGGGTAACAATGGCCTCGGAATGTTTTGTGTTGTGCGCGTTGATGAACGAGACAGCCTCGTCAACGTCAGAGACGGTCTTGATCGCAAGAATGGTGTCGAGAAACTCAAAGCCAAAGTCCGCATAGTCGGCAGGAACCACGCGAGGCGCGGGGTTTAGACCGGAGAGTACGCGGTACGCCTCCTCGTCGGCGCGAAATTCGGCGCGTCCACGAAAGACTTCGGCGAGGCGCGGCAGGAAGGCATCCAACTGACGCCTGTGTACCAGCAGAGTTTCAAGCGCGTTGCAGACGCCCGGCCTCTGGAGTTTGCCGTTTTCCGCGATACGCGCCGCCTGTTCAAGGTCTGCGCTCTCGTCAACGAAGAGGTGGCAGACTCCGCTTCCCGTCTCAATCACAGGAACCCGCGCGTTTTCCGCCACAAATTTGATCAGCGCCGCGCCTCCGCGAGGCAGAACGACATCAATGAGTCCGCGCGCTCCAAGTATAGCGTCAACCTCAGACCTCTCGCCGCCTGAAGCAAGGGCAAACGCTGACGGCGCTCCGTCGTCTCCCGCCTGTTCCAGCCCGCTCCGTATCGCCGCGGCGATGGCCTTGTTGGACTCGATGGCCGCCGCGCTCCCCCGCAGCAGAATAGCGTTTCCGCTCTTGTACGCAAGCGCGAATGCGTCAACGGTAACTCCGGGGCGCGACTCGTAGATAATCGCCGCGATCCCCAGCGGTACGCGGATTTCTCTGAGCGCGAGCCCATTGGGTAAAACGCGCCCCCAGACGATTTCGCCTACAGAGTCGGGGGCATCTATCACCGTTTTTACGCCGGCTATGATAGCCGTAAGCCGCTCCTCGTCGAGGCTGAGCCTGTCAAGCAGGGGTGCGCTCGTGCCCGCCGCAGATGCGCGTTCAACATCGCGCCTGTTCGCATCAAGAATGCTCTTTTTCACCCTTTCCAGTTCGCGGGCTACGCTGGAAAGCGCATGATTCTTTTGTCTTGTGTTGTGCGTCGCCAAAACCGAAGCGCCTCGCTTGAGTTCCGCGCATACCTCGTGTATATCAAACATACAGCAGAATTGTAGGATTTTAGGCGGTTATAATCAAGCGGCCGCAATGAGGAACGAGCCGCCGGTAGGAAGAAGGGGGTATCCTGCCTACGCGAAAAATGCCTCCGCCTTTTCCAGCGTTTCGTCAATTTCGCGGTTTGTATGGCAGGCAGAGACAAAGAGCGCCTCGAACTGGGCGGGGGCTTGGTAGATTCCCCTGTCCAGCATATACGAAAAAAAAGCGGCGTAACGTTTTGTGTCTGATGCAAGCGCCGAGGAAAAATCGCGTACCTTGCCGCCTGTGAAGAACAGCGAACCTATAGAACCTATGCTGTTTACCGAGCATGGCGCGGTTTTCCGCTCTACTATTCCGGCAAGTCCCCGGAAAAGCCTCGCCGCTTTGGTTTCTATATGGCTGTATACTTCCGGGTGATCCCGCAAGAATCCAATCTGGGCGATTCCCGCCGCCATGGCGGCGGGATTGCCGGACAGAGTTCCCGCCTGATATACAGGACCTAGCGGGGCTATCATCTCCATCACATCGCGCCTCCCGCCGTAAGCCCCTACGGGAAGACCTGCGCCTATTATCTTGCCAAAGCAGCTTAGGTCGGGTCTTATGTTGAACAAACCCTGCGCCCCGCCAAACTCAAGCCTGAAGCCGGTTATCACCTCGTCAAATATGAAGAGAGCGCCCTCCGCTGTACATAAGCCGCGTAAGCCTTCGAGAAATCCTTTTTCCGGCAGCACAACGCCCATATTTGCCGGCACAGGCTCGACTATAACCGCGGCCACCTGCCTCTTGTTCCGCTCAAACAGGGCGGCGGCGCTGTCGAGTGAGTTGAATTCCGCTACAAGCGTGTCGGCGGCTACCGCGGCGCTCACCCCGGCGCTGTCGGGGCTTGCCCCGCTCAACAGGCCGGAGCCGGCTTTTACAAGCAGAGAGTCGGCGTGTCCGTGATAGCAGCCGGCGAATTTTATGATTTTATCACGTCCGGTAAAACCGCGGGCGGCGCGGAGGGCGCTCATCACCGCCTCCGTGCCGGAATTCACCATCCTCACCATTTCTAGCGAGGGGACGGCACCTTGCAGCAACCTTGCCATCGTGATCTCGGCTTCCGTCGCCGCTCCGAAACTCAATCCGTTTTCCACGGCGGCAAGTAGCGCTTCCTTTACCACGGGGTTGTTGTGTCCGAGTATAGCCGGCCCCCATGACCCCACGTAGTCTATGTACCTGTTGCCGTCCTCATCGAACACGTAGGCCCCGTCCGCCCGTTTTATGAAGACCGGCTCGCGCCCCACCGCCTTGTAAGCCCGCACGGGGCTGTTCACCCCGCCCGGCATGAGTCTTACCGCTTCGGCGTACAGATCATGCGACCGGGTAAATACCGGTCTGACAACGTTGTCCATGCTAAAGATAGTAAGGAATAAACGGCGGCAGTGCAAGCCCCGACAGCGCCCGCCAGCGGGTTTCAATGCGCTCCGCGCTAGCATACCGCAGGCGAATTTCGGGTTCTGCGTTCAAAGTGAAAGTAGCGGTTTGCATACGCGGCTGTAGTCGCAAATGCCTGAAATTTAACCGCTAAGGCGCAGAAGGAGAAGAAGGAATTAAAACACAGGATTTTTTCACTGCCTTATTCGCCTTATTCGCCTTAGCGGTTAAAGCAGAGGCACTGTAAAAGTAAAACTGCTGGCGGGCTAGTGGGTTGTCAAAATCTTGTGGAAATAATACGATAAGACAACATTTCGCAAAAACTCAAAGGAGGGGGAGGATGAAATTGCGTAACTTGCGGCAAACAGTGGTTTTTTCTACGCTAAGCGCGTTAATTGTGTTTATGTTCGCGCTTGGAATAGGGCTTATAAAGATACCGCGTCTTGGCGGCGCGGACAGGGACGAAGCGGACAGCGAACAGGCTGAGAAAACTCCGCTTAGACTGCGTGAATCGCCTGAAACCCAGACGCTCCAACTCAATACCGCCGAGCTTCAGCCTTATTCCGCGGACGAGCGTGAAAATATTGCCGTTTACGAACAGCTCAACGAGGCTGTCGTCAACATAACCACGGAGATTCAGGCGTACAACTGGTTCCTTGAGCCTGTGCCGCAGGATGGAACTTCGGGATCGGGGACGATCATAGACACCCGCGGGATCGTTTTAACAAACAACCATGTGATAGAAAAGGCGATAAAGGTGTTCATCAACCTTGCGGACGGCACACAGATAGAGGGCAGCGTCAAGGGCACTGACCCCGAGAACGACCTGGCAGTTGTTGAATTCAAGCCGCCGCCCGGCATTGACCTAAAGACCATACCATTCGGCGATTCGTCCAACCTAAAGGTCGGTCAAAAAGTGTTAGCCATAGGCAACCCGTTCGCGTTTGAACGGACTCTGACGGTAGGCATAGTGTCCGGCCTGGGACGCCCCATACAAACATCTCAGCGTAACATCATAAGGGACATGATACAGACGGACGCTTCGATAAACCCGGGAAACTCAGGCGGGCCCTTGCTGGACGCGCAGGGGCGCATGATAGGCGTTACGACCATGATATACTCACCGTCAGGCGGTTCTGTAGGCATAGGTTTTGCCGTTCCGGTAAACACGGCAAAGCGCGTCGTCGCCGAACTCATAGAATACGGCAAGGTTCGGCGCGGCTGGATAGACGCTACCCTCGTGCAGTTATTCCCAGCCTTGGTGCGCTACGCGAAACTCCCTGTGCAGAGCGGACTCATGGTTTCACGCACAAAAAAATCCGGTCTTGCCGAGAAGTCCGGGCTTCGTCAGGGAGGCGAACCAGTCCGTTACGGTTCGTCCGTGATATACCTTGGCGGCGACATCATCACCAGAGTTGACGGAATGAAGGTCGATACCCTTGCCGATCTATACTCCGCTCTGGAAGACAACAAGGGAGGCGACAAAATTGAGGTCGAAGTCCTGCGAAACGGCAACACCGTAAAACTTACGGTAACGCTTGCTGACAGGGACGAGGTCTTGAATAACTCATAGCGGCTTATGCCCCGCTCACAAAGGCATATATTTTTAGATTTTATTATTGCATTGCCCAAAAACATGGCAAGGCATAACAGGAGAATGAATTGAAACATATTTTTTTATTTACCATTTTACTTACCGCGTATTTTTTTAATTCCTGCGCGGGCATGGCGGACAAGGATAGTGGAGCAGATTCCGCCGAGTCGGTTTACCGCGCCGCATGGCACGCGGCAGGCAGTTTGCCGTCAAAATATACAACCTATGAAAAAAAAGAAATCATACCGTTGTTCCCCGAAAGAAAAACTGGCGGCCCCTCCCTGGAATTTACCGTTGACACGCTTGATGTATCGAACGGGGCGGAACGCGGACTCTTACAGCGGATTCTGTATGAGGGACTGACCTGCGAGGATTACGCGGAAAAAGTTTACGCCGATATAAAAGACGGCTATCAAAAAACAACGGATGACGCGGAATCGCGGGGCAGTGTCTCGCATGACTGGTATTACAAGGAATGGTTCAGCGGGGTTATATACCCTGAGTTGCTCGTGATATCGCGTGAGTCTTACGTTTATTCAGGCGGCGCTCACGGAGAGAATCAAAAAACATATTTTGTGATAGACACAAAACGTTTGTCGCAAATCACGCTGGGTGATATTCTAAAGCCGGATTCGGGAGAGGCGCTGCAAAAAGAGATAGACGGCGCTTTACGGGCAAAGTACTCCGCGCCGTTGACACAGGCGGGCTTCTTCGCGGACACGGCGGGAGAGAGTGATAACTTTTTTATCTCGCGGGAAGGGCTTGGTTTTTGCTGGAATCCCTACGACATAGCGCCTTATGCTATGGGCGTTATTGAAGTGGTTTTACCTTATGACAGAATCGAAAACCTGTTGACGGAACGCGGCGCCGCGTTGCTTGCAAACCTAGAAACTCAGCGGCTTT
>JAIRMY010000215.1 GCA_031258335.1 Spirochaetaceae bacterium
TGTCGGGCGGGCCTATGCTTGCCGGACGGAAGGATGGGAAACCCCTGACGCTGACAACGATGTTCGAGGCGGTAGGCGCGGCTGCCTCAGGCAAGATGAGCGAAGCCGAAGTCCGCGAGCTTGAGGACTTGGCCTGCCCCGGCTGCGGTTCCTGTTCCGGGATGTTTACCGCCAATTCCATGAACTGCGTTACCGAGGCGCTGGGACTCGCTCTCCCCGGTAGCGGCTCCTGTCCCGCGGTGATGGCGGAACGTATGCGCCTTGCCAAGAAGACCGGCGTTAAAATCATGGAAATCCTCGAAAAAGACATAAGACCGCGTCATATACTGACGGAAAGAGCGTTTAAGAACGCGCTCGCGCTTGATATGGCGCTGGGCTGTTCAACAAATACCGCGCTCCACCTGCCCGCCATAGCACGTGAGGCGGGCTTCGCGCTCGACTTTACGCTGCTCAACAAGGTCAGCGCCGCTACGCCTAACCTCTGTCGCCTGTCCCCGGCGGGTCCCTCCGCGGTGGAAGACCTCCACGCGGCGGGAGGCATTCCGGCGGTGTTCTCCGAGCTTGCGAAGAAAAATCTCGTAGACATGGACGCCCCCACCGTGTACGGGACGCTGAAAGATGCCGTGAACGGCGCGGTGAACAGGAACACGGAAGTCATACGACCCATAGAAAATCCCTACATGGACACGGGCGGTCTTGCCGCTCTGTGGGGAAACCTCGCGCCGGACGGCTGCGTTGTTAAACAGAGCGCCGTGGCTCCTGCTATGTTGAGGCACGAAGGCCCGGCGCGGGTGTTTGACGATGAGGACGCGGCGTTTGACGCGATAATGGGCGGCAAGATCAACGCGGGAGATGTGGTTGTGATACGCTACGAAGGGCCTCGCGGAGGTCCCGGGATGAAGGAGATGCTGGGGCCTACGTCGGCGCTTGCCGGCATGGGGCTTGACGACAAGGTGGCGTTGCTCACGGACGGGCGTTTTTCCGGCGCGTCCCGCGGCGCCGCCATAGGGCATATTTCACCGGAGGCGGCACGCGGGGGGCCCTTGGCGTTGCTGCGGGAAGGCGACCGCGTGGCCATAAATATTCCGGAGCGGACGCTTAACGCGCTTGTAAGCGATGAGGAACTCGCAAAACGCAAGGCCGAGTGGGCGCCTCCGCCGCAAAAAGTCAAGGACGGATACCTTGCCCGTTACGCAAAACAGGTCGGTTCGGCATCGGGAGGCGCGGTTTTTGACGGCTTGGCCGATGTTTAGATGACACACCTTGAAAGGGTATACCTTGAATTCCTGCCGGTGTATGCCTTTTTGCTGTTTTTGCTCGGCGGGGTTGCGGTGTTTATGTTGCGTTCCCCCGTTGTCGTCCTCACCGATGATGTTTTCAGCGCGGTTTACGGGCCGCGCCGCGAACATTTTAAGCGTATAGAGATGAGTATGCGGCTCTTTAGGCGGATAAAATTGACGCGGATATCCGAAGAGGCGGAACTTGACGCGGTAGTCTTTGCCGCTGAGGACGCGGCGCGGAATCCCCTGGCGGCGATTTTTCCGTACCGTTACTACAACGCGGCGCTTCGCTACGCCGAGGAAAATCCAAGAGTCATTTCCGTAGTCATGACCGGTATCAATACAGCACCCGTCGATTCAAGCCCGGAGCGGGAAGGACGCGCGATTCTTTTTGTAAAACAGGACGAAAATAGAGACTTTTACCGCGCCGGTCTATGCGCCGCGTTTCTATCCGGCAGGACGGCGCATCCGTTTCTGCTTCCTAAAACAGATGACAGCGGCAAATACGTGCTCGTGATAAAAAAAGAAAAGACATCCGCGGAGGCGGAGAATTTTTTTGAACGGGGCATAAGGAGAGGGGGCAGCGACGCTTCCAGCGTCTTTAAGGGTATAAACGACAATTATCCGTTGAACAATTTATCATGCGCCGTGTTTTTGGGGCCGTCAAACGGTTTCCTGTACAGCAGCACGGAAAATGAATTACCGAGTATAATTTTTTCATGGCTGGATCCGAACTTTTCATCTCCAAACGTCAAAGTCATAATAGACGATTCGCCGCTTGAACTTTTACCGGAAATAGTGAAATCACTGCGCCGGGGAGACATCAAAAATAAATTGCGGGCGGGGGAAAGCGCTGAGGCGTTTGTCCCTTCGACCTTTAAGATTATGAGTCTGCGGACAGGCAGCCTGCCGCTCGCGTTATGCCTTAACATAGCGGTAAAATTAACGCCGCCGGACGAATCATAGGAGTAAGCTGTGGATTATTTGAACGAATTGATAGTACGGTATCCGTGTTTATCCGTATGCGGGGATTCTATACGCGCCGCGTACAGGCTTCTGGAAAATACTTACGAAAACGGCGGAAAAGTCTTGATAGCGGGCAACGGAGGCAGCGCGGCGGACGCCGACCATATCACAGGCGAGCTTATGAAAGGCTTTGTAAAAAAAAGAAAACCCCCGGAAGAGTTTTACCAAGCGTTAAAACAAATTACCGATTCAAAAACGGCGGATGATCTTGTTTCGGGACTGCAAGGCGGGCTTCCCGCCTTTAGTTTGGCGAGCCACAACGCTTTGATCACAGCCGCGGTAAATGATATAAACGGAAGTATAATTTTTGCGCAGCAAATTTATTCCACCGCAAAGAAAGGCGATGCGTTTCTCGGCATATCAACGTCCGGCAATTCCGAAAATATTTATTCGGCGATGATTACGGCGAAGGCGCTTGGGGTAAAAACCATAGCCTTGACCGGCGTTTCTGGCGGTAAAACGGCAAGACTTGCCGATGTTTCGATAAGGGTTCCCGAAACGGAAACTTACAGGGTACAGGAACTCCATCTTCCCGTGTATCACTGCATCTGCCTCATGCTGGAGGATAAATTCTTTGACTAAAACGATGATTACGGCGGTAATCATGGCGGGGGGCAGGGGTACACGCATCGCCTCTGTCGCCGCGGATATTCCCAAGCCGATGATACCGGTAAACGGAAAACCCGTTTTGGAGTATCAAATTGAATGTCTTAAAAAAAATAATATTGAAAAAATAATCATCGTTACGGGGCATTTGGGACAAAATATACAGGATTATTTTTTGGACGGTAAAAAATGGGGCTGTGATATTTCTTATTACACGGAGGTTGAACCGCTAGGCTCGGCGGGCGCTCTGTACAAAATACAAAAAGAATTGACGGATTATTTTTTGCTTATCAACGGTGATATAATTTTTGACGTTGATCTTTCGCGGTTTATCGAATTTCACCGCGCACATGATCCATTGGCATCCCTTGCCGTCCATCCGAACAGCCATCCGTTTGACAGCGCTCTGCTTGAAACCGATTCGGAATCACGGGTTATCTCATGGCTCAACAGAGAGGATCCCCGGAGGTATTACAGAAATCAGGTGAACTCGGGGCTTCATATCCTGACAAAAAAATTGCTGGATGCGGCGCGTATTTCGCGGGAAAAAATAGACCTGGACCGCGATATTCTTAAACCAAACATTTCTTCGGGGCGTATCTTCGCGTACCGCACCCCTGAGTACATCAAAGACATGGGTACGCCGGAACGGTTTTATCAAATTGAAAAAGACTTGAATCTTGGCCGGAAAAAGAATCTTCTGAATAAACAGCGGGCGGTTTTTATGGACCGCGACGGAACCATTACAACGCTCGACGGCTTTGTAACAAAACCGGAACAGCTTGTGTTAAATGAAGGCGCGGCGGCGGCGATACGAATGGTAAATGAAAGCGGTTTCCTCGCAATCGTGATAACGAATCAGCCTATCATAGCCCGCGGCGATTGTACGATAGAAGAACTGGATGAGATACACCGGAAAATGGAAACGGACCTAGGCGCAGAGGGCGCGTATGTTGACGATATTTTTTACTGCCCGCATCATCCTGACAAAGGCTACGCCGGAGAACGCCCTGAATACAAGGTTGAATGTGAATGCCGCAAGCCCAGACCGGGGATGATTCTCGCCGCCGCAAAGAAGTACAACATAGCCCTCTCAGAATCGTATATGATAGGAGACTTTACCAAAGACGCCCTTGCGGGGCTGCGGGCGGGCTGCCACCCCGCGCTTATAAGGGAGGGGCAGAGCGGTAAAACGGAAATAATCGAAGGCCGCGCGGTCCCTGTGTACTCAAGCCTGTACGAATTTGTCTCCAGCACGCTGACCGTCTGAAAAACTTCGCCATAGCTGCGGGTACAGAAAATACGGCTTCCGGAGAGTCCGGTTAATGGAACATCTTGCCTGCGGAGGTTCATTGTGCCTTGACATGAGTGTAATTGTGGAATTGACACGCTTTTCTCTCTAAATGTAGAATAAGGTACGCGGCATGAAGCCGTGTTCTGAAATTTCTTCTGATTTTCAAAAACCCATGAAGGGTCGGTACGATGAACAGGGAAGAAGGGGAGCTAAGGCCGACATTTCTCGACTGTTTTGGATTGTTTGTCCGCGTTACAAGGGTAAAAGATGCCAATGTACGCTTTGAAATCATCAAGAACCGCATGAAATACGAAGAGTGTCCGCAAAGATTCATTGAAAAATACGAACACGCTAACAAAAAACTCCGCGAAAAGATAGAAGAATCCCGTGAAATGCTTCCATGTATCGAATTGAGCGACGAACATAGGCAAAAAATCGTGAAAATTTGCCTTGAAGCGAATGTGGAGGGGCACCGTACCGACATTGTGATGCGTGAAACATCCCGCGCGCTTGCCGCGTGGAACGGACGCGTCGAGGTGGACAGCGTGGATATCGACGAAGCGGCCGCCATCGTATTGCCGCATCGCTTGAAACAGCCGCGCCAAAGTCAACGGGAATTAGAAGATACGCAAGACGAAAGAGGCGCTGAAAAAGTCCTTGATTCTGAACGCCATAAGTCCGGCCATAGGCGGGGCGCTGGTTTTTGGAGAGAAAGGGACGGCTAAGTCAACGGCAGTGCGCTCAATCACGAACCTCTTGCCGAAAATCGAAGTGGTAAAGGGCTGCCGGTTCCGTTGTGAACCGCCTGGTGCAACGGAAAACGGGGTCAATGCGGACAGTCTTTGCCCGGAATGTATAGAAAACTCAAAATCAACGGAAAACTTGAAAGCGATTCACTACGCATGAAGGTGGTTGACCTGCCGGTTTCCGCCACGGAAGACAGAGTCGTGGGCGCTTTAGACATAGAGAGCGCGATCACTTCCGGCAAAAAAAGGTTTGAACCCGGCGTTCTGGCGGCGGCGAATCGCGGCATCCTATATGTGTACGAAGTGAACCTGCTGGACGATCATATCGTTGACCTGCTCTTGGATTCGGCGGCAATGGGAGTGAACACCGTTGAGCGCGAAGGCATTTCTTTCAGCCATCCGGCGCGTTTCATCCTTGTGGGAACGATGAACCCCGAAGAAGGCGAGTTGCGGCCCCAGCTTTTGGACCGTTTCGGGCTCTGCGTGGAGATTACCGGTATCAGGGATACCGATCAGCGTGTCGAGATAATAAAGCGGCGCGGCGCTTACGAGCAGGATCCGGCGGGTTTTGCCGGGCGGTTCCACGATGCGGAACAGGTACTTGCCGGTAAAATAGCCGCCGCGCAAAAAAATCTCAAAAATGTAAATGTACCTGAAGCCTTGCTCCGCGTCATCGTTAGTATAGCGAAAAATCTTGAAATTGACGGACACCGCGGCGAGATCACACTAATGAAGGCGGCCAAGGCAAACGCCGCGTTTGAAGGCAGGCATGAGATTTGCGCGGAGGATATTCGCTCCGTGGCAAAGATGGTTTTCATGCATCGCATGAAAAGCCTGCCGTTCGAAAACACCCGCTCCATGGATATGGAGCGGGTGTTCGCTCTGCTGGAAGGGGAACAGACAGAATGAAAAAAATAATCGGAGTCTTCTGGCACGGTCAATATAACCTTCTATGCGCGGTTCGCGCCGAGCTTTTGTGTTTCATCGACCTGCGTCTCTATTCTTCACAGTTCCTTGATGATGGCGCGCAAAAGATAGACGCCTTTTTTGAAGATTGTTCCGGCGCCGCCCTCATCCTGCTTTATACCGGCGCTGAAGTCAGATGCCGGGAAGAAATAGAAGCCCGCATAGAACGCTTAAAAATTCTCTGGAAAAACAAACCGTTAAAAATACGAGAAATCATAGTGGAGGAGGTTGAAAATCCGGTGTCGCTGACCGCCTGACCTAAAGCCAAAGGGGACATTTCTACTTTGGTTAAATAGGGGACATTTCTACTTTGGGTTGACAGAAGGA
>JAIRMY010000092.1 GCA_031258335.1 Spirochaetaceae bacterium
GGCTTCCTTCACCAGTGCCGGGGCGGGCCCGGTGGTGTTGCAGAGTTGCATATCCCTAGGGGGTTGCAACTCCGCAACTCGTTCTTTCGCCTTCCACTGTCCACGGCTGGGTTTTTCAATAAGCCCTTTTGCCGCCAGTGCCATAGCTTGCCGTGATGCCTCATATTTTGGCATACTCGTTTCATCGATAATTTCGGCGGTGGTAAATATCCGCGCCTCACTTTCCAGCAGGTCAATGATCTGTTGCTGCGCTTCGGATAAAGCGGGCTTTAGCGCCGCCCGGTCTGTAACCGCCCATGAGCAGATGTACTTGTCCCATGACAGTGTATAGGCGGTATCTTCCACGTCCCGGCCCGTTACCGATAATGTGGCCTCACTGCTTCCGCCTCATGGTTAGGGTAGTGTCCGCCGTGGCGTTTATCCCGGTACTCCCCAGAGCCCATGTGATCGCCGTCCGTGTCCCCGCCCTTCCGGTTGTGATGAATGACAATGACCGCGATTGAAAGGCTGTCCGCGATGTCCTTTAAGGCGCTCATGCCGCTTACGGTCTGCGAATAGTCATTCACATCGTTAATGCCCATCATCTTTTGAAAGGTATCGATAATGACAACGCGGAATTGCGGGTTTGCTTTGAGGAATGCCCGCAAGTCCGCCGGGGTACGCCGCTTTGTCTCCAGCCGCGACCCGTTAAAGGTCTCTATGCCCTGCTTTTGTACGCGCCCCTGTATGCGTTTGGGAGTATCTTCTAGGGCGCAATAGAGCACATCGTACCTGCGGGCTCTTAGCGACCCCAAAAAACAGCCGCCTTGATCCAGAGCAGTAACCAGTTGCAATGCCGCCCATGACTTGCCTATCTTGCTCGCGCCTGTCAGTACCGATAGGCCGGTAGTAATAAGCCCTTCCACGAGCCAGTCCTCAGGCGGGAATTGTTTTTTAAGAGGGTCGCTAAATAGTATCCCGCATTCGGCGGCTTCGCCGTTACGGGTAACTGTTTCCAGTTCCGCCACCAGCCGGGTAACTACCGCGTCCGGGACTTCCCTGTTTTCTATGGCTTCCTTTGCCGTTGTCGCCGCCCTCCACGCGCCCCGTCCCCGGTATGCCGTCAGGACTTCGGCCTCATAGAAAGACTTGTTTGCGGTACTTGGTATGGCGTTTGTAAGAACCGCTGCACCGGCGTACCCTCCCGCCGCGTCCAGTTGCTTGCGCTTTTCAAGTTCCGCTACCAGAGTGATAAGGTCGGGTTCCACGCCCAGGGCTTTCAATTCCTTAATGACTTGAAAGACGACCTTATGCGTCCCGGTCGCAAAGACGTCTTTTTTTACCTGCTCCCCGATGTCCGCGCCCATGATATAGGCGCCCAAAAGACAGCGTTCATATTCGGCGGTAGTGTGGTCGGCGTACGGCATTCCGGGGCTTGCCCTGGTAACTTTAGCTGCCATTGCCGTCCCCTGCCGCCCTGCGGCTGTTGCTGTGTCCTGTGGTGTAGCCTACAGCCTTGCCGTCCGTGTAGAAAACCGTCAAACGGGCGCTTCCGTTTCGTACCGCTTCGGACTTTAACGCTGACACCGCGCTTGCATAAACGGCGTTTTCCGGTATAATGGGTTTAGCTTTTGCCGCTTTTGCAGCAGTTTCATTCACCGCCCCGGCCGGGCGGTTTTTTTGTGCCTTCATTCCGCCGCCCCCTGTTTTTCAGGAATACGTGAAACGTCCTGTGTGGTTCTGTACAGCGACAGCCGTCCGTCCCGAATGTGAAAAACAAGAGACACTACCCCGTGGTCAACACCTGTCAGGGCTTTTTCAAAGGCCGTATACGCAGGTGTTGGTATCTTGCCGTTATAGCCCTTATCCATGGCGGGACTCCTTTGCCGGAACCGCCGCCGCTTTCAGATACGCCTCCAGGTCTTCAGTGGTGAAAAATATCCGTGTGTTCTTTCCGCCGGTTCCAAGCCGCCGATGGGGAATAGTCCCGGCCTTGACCATGCGCCGGATAGTAATAGGGGAAGTCCGCAAATTTTCTGCGGCTTCTTCAATGTTCAATAATTGCATAAATGCTCCTTAGCGGGCTTTTTGCGCCACGCAAGAGCATTTTTGTACATGAAGCAGTTAGTTGAAAAATTGTAAGATAAAGTTAGTTTTTATCAGTTTTTGTTAGTCATGGTATCTATGCTTTGGTCGATGTGTGTTTAAAGTCATCTCCACGCCTCTCATATTCTGTTTCATAAAAAGCCGCGCGCGTTCATAGCTGCCTGTTATATCTTTTATCTTATCAAAAATAGCCACCACCGAGGTTCCGCGCTTTTTTGCGTAAATGGTTTTGTCTTTTATTGTTTTGTTTATTTCAATGTACGGCTCCAACAAATTTATGATTTCCACATCAGTTAAACCGGAGGCTGTCACTGCGGCCTGTGTCTCTTCCGGCGTTTGCGTGTCCGGGGCGGGTTCCGGTTGCGCCCGATTATCCATCTCATAGAAGACGCGTTCCTTAAAACCATATGCGCCGGGGAAATGACTTTTTTCATAATTATCAAAAGCATAAAAACGCATCTTTCTATCCTCCGCCGGTTTTTCCGGTAAGATTTACGCAAGCCATAAGGCCCGCCCCCGCCGCTGTCCGGGGCGGTTTCTGTGGCGGCGGGCAGTGTGGGGAAAGGATTCCTGTGTTGTAAAGTTGTACTCCCCTTTAGTAGAGTACAACTTTACAACTTCAAGATTTACCCGCCCCGTACCGTTTTGTACGCGCCATTGCCGCCCCGGCCAGCACCCCCGCGAATACCGCCGCCTTGCCCATGTCCATAATTGCCGACTCGGTTATATGGTCGGCGTAAGCGTCAAACACCGCACAAGCTGGAAGGAAAAGAAGATATATGGAGCCTTGATGTAAATTCCCGCGCCGATAAATATCGTATGCTCTTTTATTTTGATAACAGTATTTGTAAAATTACGCATTTATGCACGGAAGAAACGCATAAATAAGCACCCTAACAACTCCCTTTATGACACTCTGAACTGAATAACCTTCCGCTCCGCTTCTATTTCCCCTCTGGCATCCGATATTTTCTGTCCTACATCCCGGATCGTTTTCTCGGTGGAATGAAGGTAGCCTATGGTGGTTTTCAGATCCGAGTGTCCCAACAAATCTTGTATGTACCGCAGAGAAACCCCGCGCGCCTCCAATAAGGAAGCCAGGGAATGACGGGCGCTGTGGGGGACTATGCTACGGCCGCCGAGCTCTATACCGGCGCGTTCCAGCCATTTTGGGAAACGTCCCTTTATCCATGACGATCCCGGCGTGCTGCCGTCTTTCCAGCAAAATACAAATTCATGCTTTCCGTTTTCTTCCCAGAGGTTTTTGATGGCTGCCTGTAGGACGGGGTCAAACGGGGCGCCCCGCTCTTTTTTTCCTTTCGGAGGTCCCAGCACCTTGCCCGCGCGGTTAAAGTTTTGCCATGCCCGGCGCACCGTGATTTTCGGGGTATGCCAGTCGAGATCCTCCGGTTTGAGAGCGAAAATCTCTGAACGTCTGAGGCCGGAAAGAAACATGACGGCGCATACCGACAACTCCATGGTATCCTTAAGAACCCCCGGATAGAACAGCCTAAGCATTTCATCCTCTGGCAGAGCGTCCCGGATTTTGCTGTTGACAATGGGAGGATCAATGTATTGAAAAGGGTTTAGCCAACGGTGATTTTTCTTCTGATATTCATGGAAAGTCATTCGGATAAAGCCTATTACGCCGGCAAAGGTTCTTGTTCCGGCCATGTGCCGGCCTTCGGCCAGCTTCTTGACGGATAGCCGGGTAATGTACTCCGTAGCGTCTTCTTCCTCGGTTTCCGCCATTTTCAGTTCGGTAAAGGGATCCCCCTTAATGTGGGTGGTGTAATAACTACGATAGAAGTCCACAGTGTCGGGGGAATAGGGGCGGTTCCGGGAAGCGTTGATGCCCGTTCTGGGACTGGTTGCCACGACGGTAAATTTTTCAATCCAGCCGCCCACGGTTATATCCTCGGCTTTGAAACTACGGGCGCCGCCTTCGCTCTGTTGCTTTATTAGCCATGCAATCAGCGCTACGGCACCGGCCTCCGCGGCGGATTTTGTTTTGGGGTTGCGGTACGGGGCAAGTTCCTCCGGAAGGTCAAGGAAGCTCCGGCGCCGCCATTCGGCGCATACGCGCTCCGGCAATCCGCAGGTGTGGTTGAGGGTAATTTGGAAGGTTTTCGAATCGTTACGTCTGGGGGTAGAGAAGGGTCTCGGGGTACGCATGGGCAGCATCTCCTTTGCATAATAAAGAATAAATGCACGATAAGTGCACGATGCTACGAATCTTGAAAACCACCGGGAAAAAGTTTTTTGTAAGTCCTTATCTAATAAAGACTTACGTTTGAGCCGCACAGGGATCGAACCTGTGACCCGCAGATTAAGAGTCTGCTGCTCTACCAGCTGAGCTAGCGGCCCCGGATGCGTCAATGCTGTATTCATTCTATCTGAGTTGCTGTTGTATTGTCAACGCCGTCTTAACGCTTTTTTTTCTAAAAAGTGCCACGACATATACGCGATGCTGAATACCGTTCCAATACAGGAAAGAAGGGCGGCATCCTTGTTCAAATCGTAATAGCCTAAATCAATAAAAATTTTGCCTAACGGGGCGTGGAAAACATAGACACCGTAAGAATAATCGCCGTTTTTCCCCACGTTATTTAGGCGCGGGAAATTAAAGGCAATAAACATAATCACCACGCCAAGCCCTGCTGGCAACAGGAACTCCAGCGCCGTATTAAAAGTAAAAATGTACTCCAGTACCACGATTATAACTCCGGGCGCTATAATATACTTTTGATGCCGCCGTATCCAATCCAGATTTATCATACAGAATATTCCGGCGGCGAAATACGCGATATAACCGGACGATTCCCTTATGCCGCCGAGAAATGGAGACGCGAATTTCGACGCGATAAAAACCCAAAGCTGACTGTACGCAAAACCGAAAAAATATGCCGCCCCCAGCGCGATATTTATCCTTTTGCGGGTTTTAAGCCTGCAAAGCGCCAACACTACGAACGGTACAAGGATGTAGAACAAAACCTCTATCCTGATGGTCCAGAGCGAACCGTTTATTTCGGAAACGCGTTTTTCCGCCCCCCCTCCCTGCATGAACACGCCGGGGAGCGCGGGCTGCAAAAAATTGAGGAAGCAGAGGCTCGCGACAATATGCTTCCACAGCATGGGCGATGTAAAGTATTCACCCGGAGGCAGGCTGGAAAACGCTGATAAACCAAACGCGCAAAGCAAGACTACGAAACAGTACGCGGGAAGAAGCCTGCGGCAGCGTTTTACAAAGTATTCTTTTATGTTTTTTGATTCCACATAACTCTTTGTTATCAAAAAGCCGCTGATGATGAAGAAACCGCATACCGCTATATGCCCGTTAAACAGTATGCCAAGGCTGTAATTGTACTTCGCGTACATTGCATGACCTACGGCGACTGAAAACGCGAAAACCAGCCGTAAAAAATTAAAATTATTATCTCGCCCTATGTTGGGAAGCGTTATCCCTAAAGCATTAGCCATTTTCAATTCTCCATCATTCATTCGCGCCACGCGTGCCCGCTAACCGGTTAAAAGTTTACACGCTTCGTTTACGTTTTTGGACGCGACAAGCGCGTTGCGCAGCTTGTTGTTTTTTAGGCGCGCACCAAAAAACGAAACGGTATGAAGGTAGTATGTATGCTGAGTATAAGCGGCGGCAACCATGACGAGCAGGCGTACAGGTTCCCCGTCCAGCGACAGGAAGCCGGAAACGGGAACACGGCATATACCTACTGATACGACAAGATCGCTGACGGAATCGAGTCTGACATGTGGGATTGCGATACCACAGCCTATAGCCATACGGGTAATTTTTTCGCGCCTCAGCATGGCTTCGCGGAGTTCGCCATGATTCTGAATCTGCGAAGCGGTACAAAGGTTATCAGCCAGACTCATCAATGCCTCATCCCTGTTTTCCGCATTGAGAAAAACAACGCGTTCCGGCGCTATTACTTCGTCCACGCGGATTAAGGGAGGCTGGTGCGTCTTTTTCGAACCGGATAGGCGCTCGTTTACCCAGCGTTCAACGCTGTCTTTCTTGAAACGCCAAACCGTGCCTATCTTGCCCGCTGGAATTTCTCCTTTTTGCGCCCAATCGTAGACGGTACGTTCAGAGACTCGCAGGTACTTTGCCACATCTTCTATAGTCAGTATATCTTCAGCCATACTATTCTCTATTAACCGTCTTTTCGTTCAACCCGTAGGCCTCGTTTTCAGCGCCGGCAGTATCACCTGACGGTTCTACGTGTACCATTATGTCAAAAACATTTTCCAGCCGCCGCCTTATGGCGTTTTCAACCTCGGTGGCTATTGCATGGGCTTCATGCACGCTTAGCTCGCCGTCAACTTCTATGTCTATGTCAATGTCAAGGAAGCCGGATATGCGGCGTATACGGGTACGATGCGGATTACCAGCGCCAGGGACGGAATGAACCGCCTCGAAAACGCTGCGGTACTGCTCATTCAAAGCGCCTCCGTCCATCAACTCGGAGTTTACTCCGGCAAAGATGCCTACGGCGGCCTTTATTACCCATAGCCCCACGAGTATGGCGGCTACCGTGTCTATGCTGCCTATGTTGAACAGTTGCGAAAACAAGAGCCCTAAGAGTACGCCGGCGGAAACCACCACGTCGGCGGCCATGTTTTTGGCGTTTGCGGAGAGCATTACAGAACCCGCCTTCTTTCCCATGCGGTACTGGTTAAAGGCAAGCAACAGCTTCCCCGCTATGGAAATCACCGTTACTACAAAAGCGGCGAGTTCAGGCACATCATGCTCCGCGCCGTTCACCAGTTCACTCACAGACCGGGCAATAAGCTCAAAACCGGCAAAGAACAGTAAGAAGGACAAGCCTGCCGTCCCCACCGTTTCCGCCCGCCCGTGCCCCCAAGGATGGCCGGCATCGGCGGGACGCGCCGTAACGCCCGCGATAAAAAACTGCATCGCCGCTATCAGCACGTCTACCGCTGTGTCTATGCCGTCTCCCACCACGGCAAGGCTTCCCGCGGTAAGTCCCGTGATAATTTTTGCCGCCGCAAGCACGAGGTTTCCGAACAGCGCGACCAGCGAAGCGCGTTTAATCAGCCTTGCGCGGGCCGCCTGATTCTTTTCTACAGTTTCCATAGTCAAAGAATTCTGCCGCTCACCGCAGTATTCCGTATTCCTGGGCTATGGTGGTTGACTCCCCGTGCCCCGGATAGACGGCGATGTCTCCGTCCATCTTGAAAAGACGCTCTAGGCTCTTCTCCAAAGCCTTCCAGTCTCCGCCGGGAAGGTCGGTACGCCCAACGCCTTCCCGGAATAAAGTATCACCGGAATAGAGGCGTTTATTGGCTGCGTCAAAGAACGCCACAGAGCCTTCCGTATGCCCCGGCAGATGGATTACGCTAAAAATGCTTATCGTATCGCCATCGGCAAGGGAGCGTCCGGCATCCGGCATGGGTTCCCATAGCATATCAATGTAGTACGAATTCCCGGCGGCGGCGTGAAAACTCATTTGATGAACGCCGAGTGAGTCCCCGCCCAGGTACGGCAAGTCATCTTTGCCTATGGCAACGAGGGGACTTTTCCCGGCATAGTGTTTGTAAAGGGCGGGTAACGCGGCAATATGGTCAAAGTGCCCGTGAGTCAGTAGTATATACTTAGGGTAGAGTTTACGGCGGTCTAGGGATGCGATGATTTCAGCGGCATCCGCCCCAGGGTCTATCACCGCTGCGGGCGCTGGCCCTGAGTCAATCAAGCCAGTTTCGGCGGACCGGTTTGTTTCAGGCGAATCGCCAAGCGGGACAATCCAACAATTTGTTTCCAGCGGGCCTACAACAATTTTTTCATGCATGATGGAGGAATTATAACCTGAGCAGTCTTGAATTACTAGGCGTCATACTTGCCACGGCAACATTTTGGTATGTTCTCATTCCGCTTACGGGAATCTTTACCGGACGCCATAAGTGGCGCGCTTTTAGGGAACGTTTCATCTATTTATGCCGTAAACCGCGCCTTGATTACGCCGCGCTCCGGCAGGATGTAAGCGGAGAGTATTATTTTACCGGAAATTTTGACTCTATAACCGAGTATAACACGCTATGGATAAAGAATGACAACCTGACCGTGCCTGTTTTTCTGAAAACAGCGCAGACGTATATGATGCCGTTGACAGAAAAAAAACGCGGTTCAGGTGACAGGATATACGTTGACACGAATGATTTTGACGTGAACGCGGCGGCGCCCAGGCGTCTCAACTGGAACAGAATATCGGCGTTGACGACGGGCGCGAAGGTATTCATAGGCGGCGTGCTAAAAATGGTAAATGGGAGGCAGACCTTTACCTCAGAAAAAGGACTGCCGCTCCTTGTAATATTCTATGAATGTTCCGAGCGTACGCTGAGCGCCGGCGTGATGCGCGCCGGCAGGTATCAGAATGAATACTGGAATGCCGTAACCCCTTATTCGCTTATAGGAGGCGTCTTTTCACTGCTCTGGATAGCCCAGCTTTTCTTTGCCCGCCCCGCGTACCGCGCCATAGTGCTGTCGGCCATAGTGGCGATTTTTGGCCCGCTTTTCCCACGGCTGCCGCCCGGCCTGACGTTCACTATATTCTACAAACAGTTATGGTGGCGGGCTTGTATGTACCGCGTCTTCCGTGATATAGCGCTGCTGCCGTTAAAGTATGGCGCTTCAAACGACGCGGACGGCGGCGACAGCCCTGATTATCAATGCCGCCTGTACAAAAACCTTACCGAAGGCATGAAACTCCCCCGCCTCATACCCGCCGATAAACCGGAAAAAAACGAGCCCTGGTACGCGGCGGGGGTAACACCGGACGGAAACCCGCAGGAACCGTCCAATCCGTTCATGGCCTTTGGCCTCCTCCCCGGCAGGCCGCGTATCATTTCACGTATATACAACAGAAAAGCGCTGTTATTTGAAACGCTTGCCTGGCTTGTTCTTGCCACGGGAATAGCGATAAACGTGCTTTTTGCCGAACTGTTAATATACTTTACTCAATGACCGTTCTATATCACCCTCTATCACCGTTCTATTCACCACCTATCACGGTTTTGCGGACGGTTTTTGCCGCGGCGTTTTTTTCCTGAAATCAAATGAGAACGCCGTGTCAAAGTATTTATCCATATCGACATTGACGAGAAAACGCCTTAACAGAACGCGGTACAGGGTAAAAGAGATGGATACCGCCGCGATGAATATAAAGGGCAGCGCGAATACGATGCCGTTATCGCTGACAAGCGGCCTTATAAAAACAAAAAACACGAGGAACAGGATGATAAATACCATTACCGTCAGCAGAATGTTAAAGCCCGCCGCCGCTATGATAAAAATGATAGTGTTTCCCCTTTTCGTCATGACACGGCCCTTTTGCCTTCGCTTGACGGTGAAAAAAACAGCGATGTTATCCAGATGATCACGCAGATTACCACGGACGAATCGGCGACGTTAAACGTGGGCCAGCGCTCAAAACCGAAAAGCCCGAAAAATTTCACGCTGATAAAATCAACTACGCCTTCGGGACGGAATATGCGGTCTATCAGGTTTCCGGCGCCGCCTCCTATGATGCCCGCTATCGCCCAGCGTTGTATACCGGTAAAATCACCGGTTTTCCAGTAGAAATAGAATAGAAAACCCAAAACAATGACGGGAAGGACGATAAACAGCGCGGGTCTCAACTGTTCCGGCAGCCCGCTTCCCAAACTGAACGCTATAACTTTGTTCCGAACATGGTATATACAGAGCAGATCGTTGTCAAAAACATCGGCTATCATGGTTCCAACAGGCCAATTTTTTACTATATACAATTTTGTCAGTTGGTCAAGCAAAATTATAAAGGCGGTAAGCGAAAAAGGCGCAGCCTTTTTCAGCGCGGTA
>JAIRMY010000119.1 GCA_031258335.1 Spirochaetaceae bacterium
CAGATGTTCTCGGTATTGTAAAGTTAAATCACTATATTTTGTCCGCCTCCCCTTAAGCGCCGCCGCTTCTATCCACAACGCCAACGCGTTGACAAGCGATTGGGAAAGCGTTGCCCCAAAAAACGAGCTGTCGTATATTTTGGGCAATCCGCCGTTTTTGGGTTCTAAAGTAATGTCCGCCGCCCAACGCCATGAGGTGTCCACTCTTTTTAATGAAGTGAAAAACTGCGGAATCCTCGATTATGTTACTTGCTGGTACAAAAAGTCTGCCGAGTATATACAAGAAACCAATATCGAGGCTGCTTTTGTATCTACAAACAGTATCTGTCAAGGCGAACAGGTTCCGGTCTTGTGGCCCGAATTAATAAACAAATACGGGATAAAAATAAACTTTGCCCACCAAACATTCAAGTGGACTAATGAGGCGCGGGGAAAAGCGGCCGTTTATTGCGTGATAATAGGGTTTTCTTTAGCCGATAGAAAAACGAAACAACTATTTCATTATGCTTCGATTACCGGTGAACCGGTCAGCGCTATAGCGCGGCGCATCAATCCTTATTTGCTTGATTTTGAAACCTTGTTCATTACCAGCAGATCGCGACCGTTGTGTGCGGTTCCTCTCATGAGTTTTGGGAATATGCCCCTTGATGGCGGCAATCTGATTTTTTCGGGAGAAGAAAAAGAAGCGTTTGTGCGCCGCGAGCCTGTGGCGGAAAAATACTTTAAACCGCTTATTTCCGCCCGTGAGTTTTTGCATGGCGGGCAGCGGTGGTGTCTGTGGCTGCTTGGCGTTGAGCCGGGGGAATTACGGAAAATGCCCGAAGTCATAAAGCGCGTTGAAGCGGTTAAACGGTTCCGTCTGGCAAGCGTTGCCCCTTCAACCCGCCGCCATGCCGTTTCCCCGACATTATTCCGGGACCAAAACAGATATGATGCGTTTATCCTTGTCCCCCGAGTGTCTTCGGAGCATAGAGACTATATTCCTCTGGGATTCTTTGATCACAACGGCGTTGTGGCCGGAGATACCTGCATGGTGATCCCAAATGGTACGCTGTATGATTTTGGCGTTCTCACGTCCGCTATGCACATGGCTTGGACAAAATACATCGCAGGCTATCTTGGAACGAGCGTCCGTTATTCCAAGGACATAGTGTATAACAATTTCCCCTGGCCCAAACCTACCGATAAACAGAAGTCGGCCATTGAAGAAGCCGCCCAATCGGTTCTCGACACCCGTACTAAATTTCCGCAAAGCACTCTGGCAGACCTTTATGACCCGGTATCCATGCCACCAACGCTCATAAAAGCCCACCAGAAACTTGACAAGGCGGTAGAAACCGCCTATGGCCGTTCTTTTGAGAATGACAATCAGAGGGTAGCGTATCTGTTTGAGCTTTACCAGAAACTAAGCGGGGAATTGTTTGTTGAGGCCAAAAGACGGGGAAAGGGGAGGAAATTGTAATTTCGCGCAGAAGAATGCTAAATGCGTTTTCTTTGGTAAAACAGGAGGTGGAATATTCATCTTAAAGAGGAGCGATTCTATCGCGGCAAGCAGGGCTATCGAGAATGCGCCGGGAAAACATCGCGGATTGTAGACAGGCTTATCGTCGGAATACTTAAGCCCGGCAAGGCGGATGTTATTTGACCGAACACGCTGCCTATGGTGAGCGGCGGCAGTTTGAAAAAATAGCAGATGGCGGTAAATGTTACCACGGCGGCGTCCGCGCCCGGCACACGCGGGGCGAAGCGGCGCAGTATCGCTATGACGGCTATGGTTCCAACCCCTATTCCGAGCGTGGCCGCATCCGCCGTACTCGCCGCGCCAAAGTAATCCAACCATTTTTCGATAAAACCCGGCGAGCTTTTCGCTATGTCCATGCCGAAAAAATCTTTTATCTGCTGTGAAAATATCAATAGCCCTATGCCTGTGGTAAAGCCGGTGGTAACGGGGTAAGGTATGTATTTGATGAATTTGCCAAACCCGAACAATCCCATTGCGATGAGCAGGACTCCCGCGATAATGGACGCCGCGACAAGTCCGGCCATGCTGTGTTGTTCCACGATGCCGTATATTATCACAACGAAAGCGCCGGTTGGGCCGGCTATCTGAAAACGGCTTCCACCGAGGATGCTCACACAAAAGCCGGCCCTGCGTCATTTGTATGAAACAGTTCGACGATACGCGGAACGAGGTCTTTAGGGTTTATCAGTTTCAAATACTTCATTTTGGTAGTGTGTATCACAACATCAGCGTAAATCAAGCGAGCACCCCGTCATCAGCAGCGTATGCCCGCCACCCAGGAGCGGTTCCATGATGATGACGGGGATGCCCTTTTCCGCCGCTGCCTTGAGTCCCGTCCGCCCGGCCTGGTAGTATTCATCGGAATAGTTGTACTGAATCTGACAAAAATCCCAGATTTATAGCGTATCCAAGAACGCTGTTTTTGTCGATATTAACTATGAAACATGAAAGCGTTATTTTACCGAATATTTCATGGATTTAAGGTTAGCGTCGCTTTACTGCTGTTTGCCGCCGCCTCCGCTTGGCCTGAAGAATTTGCCTTTAGGCATAGAATAGGCGACAAATTCAAGACTATTTCCACATCCACGGAAAACGTGCTTGTAAACGGGGAATTGCTCTACAGTACGAGGATACTCAACCGCATGGCGAGCGAAGTCATAGACGTGGAGGGCGGGACGGCTGTCCACAAGGCGCTTTTTCAGTTGGCCGAGGAAAGGCTTACCGGAGACACGCGGAATTTCCATTGGACGGCGGACTACGATTCTAGGTTTGGGAGGGATGCGCTGGGAAAGATCACGGTAGATGCCCGGTATATGATGCCGACCGTCCGTAACGTACCCGTTTTTCCGGGTCGCCCGCTCAATCCGGGCGACAGTTGGGAGGCTGACGGTGTTGAAGCGCACGACCTGGGGCCGGCTTTCA
>JAIRMY010000124.1 GCA_031258335.1 Spirochaetaceae bacterium
ATTTCCACCATATTTTTGGCTTCTTCCCCAACCACCGGCGGGCTGGATTCGTCCTGGGGAAAGTAGATCACCGAAGCAAGAATGGGCTTCGCATCATTCTGATTTTCGATGATTACCGCCCTGCCGCTTTCGTCCAGAGTCGCGATTGCTGAATAGGTTGTACCTAAATCAATACCGTAAGTTGCCATAATGTTTTCTCCTTAAATTAATTATTGTTGAATATAAACACTTCAACATTTTCCGGTATCAAAACCCGGTTCCCTATATGGAAACCGGGGCTTATGCTTTGTATCACTGCGCCGTGCTGATACTCTTCACTGGTATCAGTTTTCTTCCCGATCTTGCAGAACTTCGGCGACCATTTGTCCCCGGCCTTGGTCACGTAAGTTTCCACGTCATTTTCTGCCAGTATCTGCAAAATATCGTCAAACATATTGGAAAAATTTTTCTTCAGCCTCGTGTCCTCAAGCTGTTCCTCGTTAAGCCTCTCCATGTTGCCCAGATAATCAATGTAAATTCTGGCCAGAGCAATCAGCATGGGATCCAAAAGCTGCCGGTAGATTCCTTTGCGGTGCTGCTCCAACTCTTCCGCAGCCTTATCATGCAGGCGTAAAATGCTTGTATAACTGTTGTACAGGTTTTTCAGTTCTTCACCGCTACGATCCTGATTTTCGGTTATCATCAGGATCTGCCTGCTTATCTCATTCATCATCCGTCCGCATACTTCAAAAGACGATTCCCCGGGACTTTCTAATTCGGGTTGCGGCGGTCCGTTGTGGCCGGGAACGGCATCCGGTTCCTCAACGGACTCAACAGGGATTTCCGCAATGGGTTCTTCTGGGGCATCGCTTTTCAAATCTTCACCGTTTTCTTCACTAGACAAGTTGTTACCCCTTGTTCTTCATTTTTGATGATAATTATATCATTGTCAACACTTATGCTTCCGTGTGTGGGTTGCGCCGCCGGCACAACCGCACAACGGCAAGCCGCAAGCGGCTTGTGTCAACTTGATTGCCGGCAGCCGGAAAGTGTATAGTCTATTATAATGGGTGATAACAGCGCATTTGATAAACTTTCGTCAACCCTCACTAAGTACGAAAGGCTTAGACTTCTTGAAAGGATAGGCGCCACCGATTCGCGGGATATACCCTTTACGGAAACCTTGAAAGATGCGCCCCCTTCTTTCAAGGCTGAAGATTCTTACGCCCGGCTTCCGTGGTACAAACGGCTTTGGTATTTCATCGTTGGTTTTTTTACCGGCAAAAGTTCGCTGGAATCGTTCATAGACGGGCAGATGGCGGAGATTGGACGCGGTATAGATATTACCTTCCCCGGAATGTACGACTGGCAAAACGGTATGCTGCGGCAGAATTTTCATTCGGAATTAACCAAATTAAAAGAGGCTGCCCGCCTCTTTTACAGTATATTCGATTCGAGCATAAACCGGGGCCGCGGGGCTTTTTTCGTTTTCCTGGGATCCATAGAAATGCGGGAACTCTATGCGCGGCTGTCTAAAGAAACAGAGCCGGCGCATTTTGCGGCGGAGAATCCCGGTATTTCGGACACGAAACTTAAACAGATGGCGGTAAAGTACCTTGAAAAGGAAATTGACGATATAAACGAATCCCACAGACAGATTATGTATGAAAATGCGCATACCTTAGTCTGCCTTAAGCAGTTGTCATCGTTTCTTTTTGACCGCGTTATTGTATCGTTTAGCCAGACTGCGGGCAGATCAGAACTTGTTTGTCCTGCCGCCACAGTCAAGAATCAGCTTGTGGATATTAACAATATTCTCTATTCAATTAAAAAGTCTCCGTCCATGACACTGTTAAACGCGATGTTTATTTTTATAATGCCGGAGCATGACGAGAATGATAATTACGACATGGAATCCGAACTGCAAAAATTTACGGCAAAGGCGGAAAAAGCGGTAGAGATTATTCGCACATTTTATCACCGCGTACCGCTCGTCCGTATTTTGCGGTGCGTTTTGCGTGATACAAGCTTTGTGCCCACAGAACTGGCTGGCGGCGAGGAATGGTTTGTCCTGTTTCGCAAATGCTGGATTGACAATGTAACCGCGCAGTTTAACGAATTTATCAAGGATCGTTGCCGGAACAGGATTCGAATGCTGTACGACGGCCTCTTTGAAGATTTTATCGCCGTTCCGTTTGAAAACATAACCGCCGATAAAAATGACGAGGAAAAAATTCCTGTCGATAATATTCAGAGCCTTTCTTACCTCCTTACGTTTCACAAGCTTGTTTTTATGCCGCTTATAAATGTATTTATACGCCCTATTCTGATAGACGGCGATTTTATCCGAAAGGAAAACAGAACGGAATTCACCGAGTCGTATAACATTTTGATTAAGCTGGATGATACGGTAAAGACATACGTAAAACGGCTCGAAAAAAGCGGCGATTTGGGCAAAAGATGGCAGCAGATTTTATCCGAGATATATTCAATTACCGTGAGGCACAGAAAAACCGCAGTCATTCTGGAAGATATTAACCATGATGTTGATGTGATCGTCAGCGATGCGCGAAAAGCGCTGGTGTCAATGGAAAATATTCTGGACGGCATCCTTGACCCGTCTCCGGGCAAGCCCTACGATACGTTAACGAATTTGGCAAAGATAAGCGGAAAAGGCACAAGTTTTACCGACGGGCTTACCGACGGGCTTGAAAAACTACGGCAGATGATTCTTTTACTTAGCAGGGTCGCGGAATTAAGGAATTTAGAACAGTGAACGGCGCGGAAACTTGTAATTTGTATCCTTTCAAAATAGACGGAGAAGGCAAAAAATACGCCGTATTTCCATTCATGTATGACGGTAAGGAGTTTCATGAAATTTCATGCCTCATCACGCTCCGCGCCGCGGGTTCCCAACTTATAAGCATAGTGCGCGAAAGATTATTCGCCGAACTCGGCATTGCGGACAAAAAATTCTTTCACTGCTCGCAGAATCACACCCGCGATGTCGTGGCGGCGGCTCAGGATGACGAGGAAACATATCTTAAGGGAGACGGGCTTGTTGCAAAGGGGCGCGATATAGGCCTTTATGTTATAGTCGCCGATTGTCTTCCGGTTTACTTGTTCGATACGGCCTCCGGAGCATTTTCCGTATCTCATTCAGGGTGGGAGGGCACAGGCATCTCGGTAAACGCCCTCAGGTTGATGACAAAAACCTATCAGACAAAGCCGGAAAATGTGGCGGCGGTCTTGGGCCCCTGTATACGTTCCTGCTGCTATGATGTTGACGAGGAACGCGCCGTTCAGTATGAAAAGGAATTCGGCGGCGGTGAAAAAGACAAGGCGGAATTTCCGCTGGGCCCCGTGGTTAGAAAAGATAACGCCGAATGGTATATTGATATGCAGGCCGCCAACGCCTCGCTTCTTTATAAAAATGGAGTGAAACACATCGCGTACTGTACAAACTGTACGTTTACCGATGAAAACTTTGGTTCTTTCCGCCGCCAAGTGCCGCATGGGGATTATACAAAGATGCTCGCCATTGCTACTCATTTTCCCGAATGGAGCAATCATGCTTAACGCAAGAAGTATTTGGAAGGAGTGCGTTACAGGCGTTCTTAACTCTCTGCTAGAAGAAAACGGCGCTGAAAAAAGTTTAAGCGCCGGCGACATCATCGTAGAAACTCCGCCCAAACCGGAATTGGGCGACCTCGCGTTTCCCATGTTCCCTTTTGCCAAACTGCTTAAAAAAGCCCCGGCGCTGATTGCAAACGAAGCCGCCGCCAGACTCAATGAAATGACCGGAACGGGCGGCGGCGCTGCAGCCGCGGGACCGTACGTCAATATACGCCTTGAACGCGGGATTGAAGCAAAGGCGGTGATGGACGCGGCGCTTGACGGCGGTGGAAATTTTTACAAGAGCGATGCTTTGCGCGGTATGCGCGTCATGGTTGAATTTTCCAGTCCCAACACGAATAAGCCGCTGCACTTAGGGCATCTCCGAAACGATATACTTGGCGAAAGCATATCACGCATACTCGCCGCCTCCGGCGCTGAAGTGTTCAAGGTCTGCATCATCAACGACCGCGGCATCCATATATGTAAGTCCATGCTTGCGTACATGGAAAAGTTCGCCGGACTGGAGCCGGAAACCGCCGGAAAAAAAAGCGACCGCTTTGTCGGAGACTGCTATGTCGAATTCAACAAGATGTCAAAAACGGATGCCGGCGCGGAATCACGCGCAAGGGAACTCCTGCGTAAATGGGAAGCCGGTGACGGCGAAACAACCGCCCTCTGGAAAAAGATGAATCAGTGGGCGGTAAACGGCATAAAAGAAACCTACAAACGTACAGGCGTGTCGTTTGATAAATACTACTTTGAAAGTGAGACGTACATACGCGGCAAAGAAGAAGTGTTGAAGGGGCTAGAAAAAAATATTTTTTACCGCGATGACGACGGCTCTGTATGGGCGGATTTGACGGCGGAAAATCTTGATAAAAAAATACTGCTGCGAAAAGATGGAACCTCGGTTTATATAACCCAGGATTTTGGCACGGCGATACTCCGGCACGAAGACTGGCCCTTTGATAAACTGGTTTATGTCGTGGGAAGCGAACAGCGTTACCATTTTCAGGTTTTATTCACGCTGCTCTTACGGCTTGGCTTCGATTGGGCGCGTGACTTACGCCACCTGTCTTACGGCATGGTGAATCTGCCCGAAGGCAAGATGAAAAGCCGCGAAGGGACCGTCGTTGACGCCGACGACCTTATCGACAGACTTCGCGATATGGCCGCCGCGGAAATCCGCGAAAAAGATCGTGCCGAGGCGGTAGAAGCCGTAGGCGGCGCAGCGGAAACCGCTGAAAAAATCGCGATAGGGGCGCTGCATTACTACCTGCTGCAAGTTACGCCTGAAAAAGATATGCTGTTCAACCCCGCGGAATCGCTTTCGTTTAACGGGAATACAGGACCCTACCTACAGTACATGGGGGCGCGTATATCGTCCATACTAAAAAAAGAAGGGGTGAAAAACGATTCGGTAAACGCCGCCCTCTTAACAAGCGATGAAGAATGGGAACTGCTAAAAACAATAGCGGCCTGGCCCGAAACTGTAAAAGAGGCGGCGGAAAAAATGAATCCTTCTGTCATTACGGCATGGCTGTACGAGCTTTCAAAAAATTTCAGCCGTTTCTACCATGAATGCCCCATACTCGGCGCGGAAAGCGCCGAACTGAAAAACGCGCGTCTGGCTCTCTGCCGTGCCGTCCGAACGGCGCTTGTTTCTGCGTTTGACCTTGTGTGCATTCCGTTTCTCGAAGCCATGTAGCGGGAGATGCCCCCGTCAGCATTCTTTCAAATACCCTCGCAGTTTTCCGGCGTGTTGTTCCGCTGCGGCAAGTTTCTGTTTTTCAGCCTCGACAAGTTCCGCCGGGGCGTTTGCGAGGAAATGAACGTTCATAAGTTTCGTTTTAAGGGCGGCGATGAATTTCCTGTCCTTGTCAAGTTCCCGCGTCCATTTGGCTTTCAGTAGCGCCACATCAACAACCTCGGCGATGAACAAAAACGCTTCAAAACCCGGCCCAGCCAGTGCTACAGCGCCGAGAGGACGTTCCGCCGGGTCCGCGCCGGAAAGCTCGCTCAAGCCGGCAAGCAGGCAGACGAGTCCTCGGTTTGCTTCGAGGAAGGGCGCATACTGTTCGTCCGTAGAAACGGCGGCGCGAAGTTTCTTTTCCGGCGGTATCGTACACTCACTGCGTAAGGTACGGATGGCGCGTATCAGTTCCCGCAAAAACGCGAAATCCCTTTCGTTTTTTTCTATTTTTTCTAGGGATTCCGCGCCGCCCCGCGGATAGGCTTGCGTGATCAACAGCCCGCCGCCCCGCATCTCTTCCGGAAGTTTTCCCCAGATTTCCTCTGTAACAAAGGGCAGGAACGGGTGAAGCAGGCGCAGCGTTTCGGCAAGTACGTCGAGCAGCACGGTAACGGCGCGGTCCTTCTCCGTTTTGGCTTCCGCCTCGTCTCCCTGTTTTGTGGAAAGTTTTGTCGCCTCGACATACCAGTCGCAAAAATCGTTCCAAAAAAAGTCGTAGGCGCAGGCGGCGGCCTCGTTGTAACGGTAGCCGTTTAACGCGTCGCTCATGACCCGCGCCGCCCGCCGGAGCCGCCCGTAAATCCACTCGTCCACGGGAAGCAGGGCGGGATCCCGAACTATGGAACGCCCCTCAAGATTCAGGAGGATGTAGCGGCTCGCGTTCCATACCTTGTTCGCAAACTTTGATCCCAGCCTAAAACTCTCCTTGTCTATGAGTATGTCCTGCCCCTGGGCGCAGAGGAATGCAAGCGTGAATTTCAGCGCGTCCGCGCCGTACTCATCGACAAGCTCCTCCGGGTCTATGCCGTTGCCCAAAGACTTACTCATCTTGAGTCCATGCTTGTCCCTGATGAGGCCGTGTATGTAGATGTCCCGAAACGGCGCCTTGCCGGTAAATTCCAGACCCGCCATAATCATGCGGGCAACCCAGAAAAAAATGATGTCGTAGGCGGTTACAAGCGCCGTAGTCGGGTAAAAACGACTATAGTCCCCCCCTCCTACATCAGTCCAGCCCAGCGTGGAGAAGGGCCATAGCCAGCTTGAAAACCACGTATCAAGCACGTCCTCGTCCTGCCACACCGCGCCGCCGCAGTCAGGGCAGGCGCTTACATCGGCGCGGCTCACCGTGAGCCTTCCGCATTTTTCGCAAGTCCACGCGGGTATCCTGTGCCCCCACCAGAGTTGGCGGCTCACGCACCAGTCGCGTATGTTTGAAAGCCAGTGCCTGTACGTGTTTTCCCACTTCTTGGGGTAGAACACTACCTCGCCACGCTCCCACGCCCCCAGCGCCTTGGCTGCAAGCGGCTTCATCCTCACAAACCACTGCTCGGAGAGGTAGGGCTCTATCACCGTGCCGCAACGGTAGCACGCGCCGACAGCGTGGGTTATTTTGTCCTCCCTGATGAGGAAGCCGCCCGCCTCAAGGTCGGCGGCGACAGCCTTCCGCGCCTCCTTTATGGAAAGCCCCCTGTATGCGGCGGGGACTTCGTCGTTTAGCCTCCCTTCCCCCGTTATTATGTTGATTGCCGGCAGCCCGTGCCGCTTCCC
>JAIRMY010000125.1 GCA_031258335.1 Spirochaetaceae bacterium
GTTGTAGTTGCCTATGAGCGTTATCACCGCTTCCTTCACCGCTTCCGTATCCGCTTCCACGTCTATGCTGACGGGCGTTTCACTGGCGGCGCGGGCGTTGAGCGTGATTCCGGGTATCAGGTCATCTATTGTATTCGAAGGGCGCTGTGTTTCTATGCCGTCCATCAGTATTATCGCGTCCCGGGCGGTAGATACCGCGTTCAGGGGACGGATGCCGCCGCTATCTTCCGTGTTCTCCGGTCTTGGGTCAAAGAGTTGTATGTTCCGTATATCCACCGAGCTGTGTGTGTTGTGGTTGTTGATGTTGATTCCCGTGATCGTCTTGCCGCCTGCCAGCGGGTACAGTTGGTACTGATTCTGTGAAAATTCGGCTGAGTCTTTTATAGGCGGCAACGCGGCGCTGGTCCCGTCGCTGAATTCCAGGGCGAGAACGGCAAGGTTATCCACGCGGGCAGGCGGGTTGCCGGAAACTGGCTGCTGCGGTTCCTGTTGCGTCTCCGCTCCCTCCTCCTCCGCAACGCCATCCAGTCTTTGACGCTGGATTACATACTTGCCGTCCACTAAAACTGTATTTTCACCGTCAGCAGCGGAGGGCATCTCAGGCTGAGGCGGGTAGCCCTCGGCGCTAACCGCGGGTGTCCCCGCGGATGCTCCGCTTGCCGGGCTGCCGGTCAACGCCGTCTCGAAACGGAGTATCAGCGTGCGGGACGGGGTAAGGCCGCCCAGCGAAACGCTTGCTTCGGACATGGGCGGAACCCGCATACCATCGCCGCTCACCGCTTCGTTTACCGCGGAAGAACCCCGAGCCGCCACCGCCTTGATGTTGGTAGTTTTCGGTTCCGCAGGCGCTGCGGCCGCCGCCGAGTCATGCCCTAGTATGCCGGTTTGCAGAGCCAAATTCAGCGCGTCATCTAAAAAAGAAAGGCGGTTTTCCGCGCCTGTTACAAGGGATTCTATCAGCAAGGATTTTTGCCCTTTCTGCACGGCGTATACTCCGGCCTTTACGCTGTTCTGCCCAACGCGGTTTAACGTGTCGGTAAATTCCCGTAAACTGCCGCCTCGAAACTTAAAAGAAACGTCACGCTCGCCTGTCGAAAATGTGTAAGTTCCCTCCGCTACGCGAAAATTGTCGTCCAGCGGTTTGGATAGGAAGCGGTCCGCCGCCGCCGTCTGTTTTACGATGAATTCATGCTTTTGCGTGTCCGCCTCCCGCGACACAGCCGCGCCCAAGACAGCTTCGTTGGCCGAAACGGCGGATTTATCGTTAAACGGATTCTGATACGAGTATAAGAGACGGGCATCGTCACGGAGTTGATTCAAGCGCCGCGCAAGATTCTGCCAGTTTGACTTCTGCGCGGCAAAAGTTTCGTTTGCCCGCTCAATGCGTTCTTTGGGCAGGCGTTCAACCTTCATCAGGCCCTCGACAATTTTTTCCGTGTCAAACCGGCTTTTTATTCCGGGTACCGATATATCTGGCATTAATCCTCTTTTCCAGTCCGCCTCTAGCCCACCCCTAGTCCGCCTTTAGTCCACCCCTAGGCGGCCGGGCGGTTCATACTTTTTCGTCGAACAGGAAGCCCAGCGCCTCTTCTATTTTGCCGTGGAGACGTTGAAGTTCTTCAGGCGGCAGCACTTTTATTACTTTATCGGTATCAGGGTCTATCACGTTTACCGTTACCTCGTTAGATTCGTGGTTTACTACGAATTGCAGCCGCTTGTTGAAGGCGAGGCTTATTTTTTCGAGCCGCGATACTTCCGCTTCTATGCTTTTGAGCGGATGGATCCCAGGCAAATTAGAGGTGAACCGTTTAACCTCGGCATCCCATGCGCCGCTGTTAAATGACGATTGCGCCCCCTCCTGCCTACGTTTCGCGGACGAAGTAAAGAGAGAGGGGATCGCTGTTTTAGCGAGATCTACAGTGATATTCATTAATGTACCTCCAAAAAAAAGATGGGGAAGTGCGCGAACCTCCCCATCTTGCTGTGATAAAAGACAACGTCCAGAAGCCTCTTACCGCAAAAAAAACGTCTGCCCGCCTTTAGCCAAGAAGTGAAAGAACCGATTGGTTCCTGACGTTTGCCTGAGCAAGCATTGCGACACCGGCCTGCGAAAGTATTTGGTCCTTTGTATACTGAACCATGCCTGCCGCCATATCCTGATCGCGTACGCGCGACTCGGCAGCCTGAAGATTTTCCGCAGCTATGGCGATGCCATTCGCCGCCGTTTCAAAACGGTTCTGATAGGCGCCAAGGTCAGCCCTCTGCTTTGATAAGATTTTGAGCGCATTGTCCAGGTCGCCTATAGCCTTATTCGCGCTTTCGGAATCCAAGAGGCTTATGCCGCCTTGTTGTCCCTGAGCAAGTTGTAAACCCAGAGCCTGCGCCGTCATCGTACCGATGAAAATCTGCTTGTTCTGGTCCATGTTCGCGCCGACTTGTAGCTGCATAACAGCGCCATTGGCACTGTCGCGGGCAAATGCGCCGGTAAGCATATTCATCCCGTTAAACTGGGCGTGGCTCGCGATGCGGTTTACTTCATCCACAAGCTGTGAAATTTCAACCTGTATCTGCATACGATCCTCGCCGGTGTAAATGCCGTTGGCGGCCTGGACGGAAAGTTCCCTCATACGGTGCAGTATATCCTGCGATTCCTGAAGGTAACCCTCCGTTGTCTGAATAAACGATACGCCGTTTTGAACATTGCGTTCAGCCTGATTAAGGCCCCTTATCTGGCCTCTCATTTTTTCAGAAACCGCAAGACCGGATGCGTCATCACCAGCACGGTTAATACGCAGACCGGAACTGAGCCTTTCCATGGCTTTTGTCGTATCAGCCTGGGTAACCCCTAACTGACGGTTGGCAAACATGGCGCTCAAATTGTGATTAATAATCATATAACCCTCCATGTATTGGTAATCTTTAGCTATCCTTAGCTCAAGATCGCACACGCCGCTGGTTACCGCCGCGCCGTCGCGCCGCGCCGTACCGGTTTCCCGCAAGCGGTACGTCAGAGTAGACAATCCAAAAGGATTAACTATTCTGACGGGCCCGCCGTATACTCCAACGAGGGTATTTATCAATTATCAGCGGCTTTACAGCCTAGTTACATTGTAGTTTCTTTTTTTAAAATAATCAAGCAAGCGGCAGTCCAAAAGGCGGAATAGGAAACAGGCGCTTAAAGCCCCTATTCCCTATTGCCGGCCTCTTTTACTGGAGTAGTGAAAGAACCGAAGACGCTCTCTGGTTGGCCTGGGCGAGCATGGCGGTACCGGACTGGCTAAGTATCTGATTGGTAACGTACTTGACCATCTCGTTAGCCATATTGGTGTCACGGATGCGGGATTCGGAAGCCTGAAGGTTTTCCGCGCCCACGTCTATGCCGCGTATAGCGTGTTCAAGTCTGTTCTGATACGCCCCAAGGTCGGAGCGCTGTTTGTTGACTATCTTGATCGCGTTGTCAAGCGTGCCTATCGCGCGGTTGGCGGAATCGGCGCTTTCAAGGCTCAGGATGTCGTTATTGCCGACATCACGGACGCCGAGTCCTCTGGTCGTCATCGTTCCTATGAACACCTGCTCCCGCTGGTCTATGTTAGCCCCTATGTGTAACCACATAGACCCGGTAACGGCGTTCCCGCCCGTCTGCCGGGCAAAGCGTCCGGTAAGCATATTGAGGCCGTTGAACTGGGCGTGGCTGGCAATACGGTCAATTTCATCGATAAGCTGAGAAACTTCGACTTGAATTTGCATACGATCTTCGGCCGTATAGATGCCGTTGGCGGACTGTACCGCAAGCTCGCGTATACGCTGAATTATGTCTTCTGTTTCTTGCAGGTAACCTTCCGTAGTTTGAATAAAGGAGACACCGTCCGCGGCGTTGGCGGAAGCCCGGTTCAGGCCGCGAATTTGACTCCGCATTTTTTCGGAAACGGCAAGCCCGGACGCATCGTCACCGGCGCGGTTAATCCGTAAACCGGACGACAGTTTTTCCATGTTTTTTTCCAGCGAACCCTGCGTTACTTTTAAGGAGCGATCCGCGAACATGGCGCTAAGGTTATGGTTGATAATCATTATCTTCCTCCGTGATTTGCTGCGGATTGGGGCTCCGCATAAAGGGCATCCTTGCCCTCTTTGAGCTCGGCCTTCCCCACTAGGCTTCACTCAATTAAAATATCGGCTTTGGCGGCGCGTTACTTAACAGGTTTTAACGAAGCCAATCATGTGGCGGCGCGTCTATCATAGTGTGCCCGCTACACTCCGGGTTTCATCCGCCGCATTTGGGCTGAAAAGGATTTTTATCGCTGATTTAAGGTCTTTGATGCTGCTAATACCGTCCTCGCCGTCCTCTGCAAGGGTTTCCGTTGCGTTTTTATCCGCCGCGGGGCAGATAAAACTGTCGAAACCCAGACTGCGGGCGGTTTTTACACGGCTGGAAAGACGGCGCACCGGCATTACCTCGCCCGCGAGGGTGAGTTCCCCGGCGAGGGCGGAACGAGGCGGCAGGCTTAAGCCGGTGCGCGCCGAGTATATGCAGGCGGCAAGGGCAAGGTCTACGCCGACTTCGCCTATCCTGATGCCGCCCGAGACGTTTACATAGATGTCGTTATCCGAAAGGCGCAGGCCTAAGCATTTTTCTATGGTCGCCGCTATGCGTGAGACGCGGGCTTGATCGATGCGGTCGGAAAATACACGGCTTATAGAACCTTTCGCGGGGACGGTCAGCGCCTGAAGTTCGACAAGCAGGGTGCGGCTGCCTTCAAGCACGGCGGCTGTCGCGACTCCGGCGGGCAGCGCCCCTTCACGGCGCACGAGAAAGAGCAGGGACGGGTCTTCGACGGCGTAGATCCCTTTTGCCGTCATAGTGAATATGCCGATTTCGTCCACGGACCCGAAACGGTTCTTCGATGCCCGCAAAAAACGCTGTTCGCCGTCCGCCTGCTCAAAGTACAGCACCGTGTCAACCATGTGTTCAAGCGTTTTTGGGCCGGCTATAATGCCGTCTTTTGTGATGTGTGCCGCGAGTAAAAGCACGGAATCATGCTCTTTTACCCATGAAATAAGCTCAAAAGAGCAGTATTTAAGCTGATTAACCGTGCCGGGAACGAGTCCAGCTTCCATGGTATACAGGGTTTGCACACTGTCAATCACCACTATTACCGGATGCAGCGCTTCAATGACGGTTTGTATTTCTTCGAGGATGCCGGAACAAAAAATTTCTATGCGTTCACAGGAAAGCCCCAGCCTGTCGGCGCGCATCTTTACCTGACCGGCGGCTTCCTCGCCTGAGACGTAGAGTACGCGCCCGCGGACGGCGGCCCGCGCCGCGGTTTGCAGCAACAACGTTGACTTGCCTATACCCGGTTCGCCGCCTATCAGTACCGTTGACCGCTTCATCACCCCGCCTCCGAGCACCCGGTCGAGTTCCGCCGAACCGCTTCCTATCCTTGTACCAGCCTGACTGTCAACCTGCGAAAGCGGAAATGACCGGGGAATCGAAGAACGGGCGGCGCGCGCGGAAGTCTTGCCGTTTACAGCGGTTTCCACAAGGCTGTTCCACTCGCCACATTCCGGGCAGCGTCCAAGCCATTTTGGTTCCTCATGCCCGCAGGCGGAGCATACGAATACTGTGTCTCTTTGCCTGCTCTTTTTTATACCCACAGCAACACTCTACCCGAAATCCATTCATGCCGCAAGTTTTAGATTCGACGTGCGCCCGCTCGACAATAACTAGGGACTCGTTCACCCCGTAATGGCGCTAATTCACGGAGTAAAGGTTCCCACTGTCAACAAGTTAAGAAACACGGACAGCGAGAGACGTTTCCCTTCCTCTCCCTCAACAGTTCGATTTGTGGTTGTGGTGGAAATGCGGCTTTTTTGGGTATTCTTTTCCTGGTACGTTACGGTTCGGCCGTACCGGTACTACCCGCCGTTTTATCTCCGATACCAGTTCCCCGTATAAATGGCTCTCCCCTATCTTCCCGTTCGCTTCTCTCAATATCCTGAATCCGTACAGAGAA
>JAIRMY010000226.1 GCA_031258335.1 Spirochaetaceae bacterium
GTATACATTTCTGGAATCTATTGATACCGGTTTTCAATACAGGCATGACGGCGGGATCTATCTTACCGCTGAAATACAGGCTCATAAGAAATTCCTTGTCATACCGCATATAAAAGGGGTTTTTAGCGGCCCCAATGCCGGTATGCCGGCTGTACCGGTACCAAAGCTAGGCTTGCTTTTGCGTGTGACGGATTCACTAAGCATTAAAAACAACTATTTTCGCAGTTTTAAACATCCGAATTTTCAAGACCTGTATTGGTCTGGCGGCGAGTTTTCCGGCAACCCCGACCTCAAACCTGAAGACGGTTGGGGTGCGGACCTGGGCGCCGCTTGGAATTATGGAGATTCTATCAGCATAGACGGCGCTTTTTTTACACAATGGACTACGGACTCCATTCATTGGAGCGCCGGCCCTGGCGGAATCTGGAGCCCCCAAAATGTAGGGGAGGCGATATTCTTCGGACTGGACTCCAAAATCAAAACGGAAGTCCCCGTTTCATTCGGACCCGTTAGAACTGTATGTCTTTCCCTTTCTTACAAGTATTTACTAAGCTACCTTTTGAGTTATGGCTATACATGGTCTTCGGAAAAACGTATTCCCTATATGCCTATGCACACAGTCGGCGCTTCGGCGGATTTTTTCTGGGGCGGCAAAGACTCCCCAAGAGCGGGATCATTTTCTATTTCCGGTCATTTCGAGAGCCTCCGTTTTGCCAATACTTCAAATATCACAGAGTTAGACCCCTATTTCCTGCTTAACGCAAATTTGAATCAACATATCAACAAAAACCTTGCGGCTTTTATGGCGCTGCGCAATATCCTCAACACTTCTTATGAGTCCATGTCGGATTACCCCATGCCCGGCATTACCATGACCATAGGGTTGCGTTTCAACATTGAGCCGAAATGGGGAAAACCCCATGAATGAACCGCTCTCTTGCTAGGATTCAAATATGCAACAGTTTTTTTAGATTTTCGACAACGAGTCCCGCATCGGGACGCGCGTCAATACAATCCAACAGCCCCTTACCGCGATAGTATTCTATGAGGGGGGCGGTTTGTTCGCGGTATACGCTAAGCCGTTTCCTTACCGCATCGGGCTTGTCGTCCTCGCGGGTATAGATCTCGCCGCCGCATTTATCGCAGATGCCTTCTTTTTCCGGCGGATTAAACGTTTTATGCCAGTTAAAGCCGCATTTGCGGCATACGAGCCGCCCCGAAAGCCGCTCAATCACAACGCTGTCGGGAACGTCAAAATTTATCACCTTGTCAATGGCGGAAAAACTGGACAGCGCCTCCGCCTGAGCTATGGTACGTGGAAACCCGTCAAGGATGTAAGAATCTTTTACGCCGTCTCCCGTAAGCCGTTCACGAACCAGTTCGATGGTTGTGTCGTCGTCAACAAGTTTACCCGCGTCAATGATTGCCTTTACCTTTAGGCCCAGAGGATTGTCCGCCGCTATAGCTTCACGGAAAATGTTACCCGTACTACAGTGAGTCGCGTTCAAAAGAGCGGTGGCAGCGGCGGCAAGAGTTCCCTTACCGGCCCCGGGCGGTCCCAAAAAAATAAGTTTCATGCAAACTCCTTAAATGAATCATCACATTACGCTAAAATAAAAAAAGTATGGGGCAGAAGGGTTGCCGCAGGCAGTTTAACCGTTCCATGCATGGGAGGGTTGTTGAGATTGAACGCGCCTGAATACTCAATACACATACTAGGGCGACAGTGCACTGTCGACCATACCTTCCGTTGAGTTGTCCGCCGTTACGGAGCTTTCATCGCCGGTATTTTCCTCATCTTTCACAGTCTCCGCGGCGGGAGATACTTCAGTGTAAAGCACGGCTATCTCGGTAACGATAAAATTGTGAGCGGTTGCACGTGTTTCTTCGTAACTGTTATCAAAAGTACCTCCAAACTGTATAACCCCCTCCCCTTCCGCATAGCCCTGAATGGCAATCTGTTCCCATGTCACTATAGACGCTGTTTCCGTATCTTCAACGCCTATACTGATGATAACACTATCGTCAAAAAACTGGAAATCTATCGCGGCGGAAATAAAACCATCGGCATCAACACTCAACGGGGTCTGCGCCTGCAAAACCTCACCTTGCTCGTTTTGAACAAAGACTGTAAGAACGAGGTTTTCTTCAAACAGCGAAAGTTCCATGGGGTATGCGGTCTGGACATTGTCATCGGTAATCTGTAGCTCCGTCTTGAGTATCAGGGTTTCCGCGCTTATATCATAAGGCGCAAAACGGAAAAGAATTTCGCCGCTTCCCTCGTTTTGGCGTATATACCTAAAAAACGCGCCGGGAATTTTATACACGCCGGCCGGGCCGGACTCTAACCCATAAGTGTCTGAAACCGGCTGCCATTTGACTTCCACATCCTCCGCCGGGACAAGCCCGGAAGCGGTGTTCGCCGGATCCCGCGTATCGGTAAGGTTGCCCCATAACCTGTACCAGCGACTCAACTGGTTACTGTAGGACGCAAAATGACCATCCCGGCCATGACGCTGGGATACAGGAAGCGATATATCATGGGTCAGCCCGCGCATTAGCGGCATCTGATTGGGGTTGAACGGAAAAACCTCTACACGTATGTTTTGGAAGCCAGTTTGGGCGGGCGATGACCAAAATATGCGTCCGGCGCCGTCAGCCTCATAGCCTTCGCTGATCATATTTTTGCCCTCATACCAAATGATGTAAGGCGTTATCCCTTGTGCCAGTATTTTTGCTTCGAGTATTATTTTTTCACCGGGCGGCACGATTCTCGCCGCTGAAGAGACACCGGGCAGATAGCTTACTATTTCTTCGATTGCAAACTGGTTGGAGGCTATGTAAAAAATCGGTTTTTCTACGCTGTTAAGCACGGCGCCGTTTGCCGCCCTGACCTCGAATACTATCGTGTAAAAACCAAAAGGCAGGTTACCGCCAAACTTTATAGACGGCAGGTCGTAGAAATTTTCAACCTTGATTTTAGTTTCCGAGGGCGTACCGGTGGAAGACGGTTCCTCGGGCATCTCGCCGCCGCTCGCCACGGGTTGGACGCTATTTTCAACGGACTCTTCGTCCTCAGTTTCCCGGAAAAGGGTTGAGTCTTCCGTGTCTATCCCACTGTTTTCGGTTGGAACTGTGTCATCCGGCGCATCGGTCTCTGTTTCGGTAGAAAGAGTACCCGCATCTTCCGCGCTTATCCCATCTGTAGCATCCGAATCATACCCGGACTGGGTTCCGGAACCTTCCTGTACCACATCGGGGGGAGTGTCCAAGGCATCTCCTCCGGCGGTATTTTCGCCCTCACGATCAGGGTGGACGTATTTTATGCGCGGT
>JAIRMY010000073.1 GCA_031258335.1 Spirochaetaceae bacterium
AGCGCGGCGCGCGGCCCTATGCCATCAACCTTTTGCAGTTCGAGGAAAGTCGCCCGCCGCGCCGCATCCGCGAAGCCGAACAGCCGCATATCTTTTTCCGTATGCTGCATCCATGTAAAGACCCGCGCTTCGCCGCCTGACTCCGCGAGCGCGTCTATATCGGTGAGCGGCATAACGATTTCCCATTCCACGCCGCCCGTCAACAGGTAAAGCGCGTCCGCCGCCCTTCCGCTTATCCTGCCGCTTAAACTATTGAACATGGATAAAACTATACAACAGTTCAATTGAAAAATGAACCGCTCTACACAGTGAACAGGGAACAATGAATAATGAACAGTGAACAGTGTGCCGCCGAGAGGCGGCGGGCGAGTCTGCCGGGGAAGCGGGCTGCCCGGCGGCAATGAAGAATGAAAAATGAGAAATGAGAAATGATGTCAGTCGCGTATGCCAACCGCCTATTTCGTGCTGAACGCAGAAGTCGAAAGTTGTTTTGGGTATGCTAGCGCGGAGCGCGTTGAAACCCGCTGGCGGGTTATCTGGTGTTTTTGGATTGGAGGTTTTGGATGACTTTTTCTGTTATGTCAATGGCTGTGCTGTACCAGAGTATGCCTTTGGCTTCTTTTAGGTTGAGTACCATGCTATAGCCTTCGCTTTCGGCGACGATGCGGAGTTCGTTGTACACCTGTTCCAGAAATTCCGATGACTGGGAAAGTTTTTTCTTTTGGTCTTCGAGTTCGGCGGTTTTTAGTTTAAAGTATTCTTTGAGGAATTCGCTCTTTTTGTATATTTCATTTTCAAGTTTGATAGATGTTTCGTTGTCTCCCTGCATTTCCGCGTTGGTCTGCTCACTTTTTAGTTCCTGAATTTCCCTTGTCATGCGGTCAACATCAGCCTGAACGCGGGCGCTACGTTCCTCGAAGTCACGCACGGCGCGAGATTCGCGGAAGAAAGCTGTATATACTTTGGACATATCGACAACGGCAAAACGTGTAATCTGTTGTGCGGCGGCTACGGCGGAAAATAACAGCAAACAAAGCGGTAACAAAAATAATTTTTTCATAGCATTATCAGTTTATCACGAAGGAAACCTTATGACAAGGAGTCCATTTATCATTTTCAATTCTCCGTATGGGGGCGGGTTAGCCGCCAAGATAGGCTTCAACTACGGCTCTGTCCTTCATCAAGGCGGCGCCGCCGCCGCTTTTTTTTATCGCACCGGTTTCCAAAATACAGCCCCGGTCGGCAATTTCCAGCGCCTTGTAAGCGTTCTGTTCAACGAGGAGTATCGTTGTGCCGCCCTCGCTGATACGGCGTATGACAGAAAAAATTTCGTCAACCAGTATTGGAGCCAAACCCATAGACGGTTCGTCCAGCAGGAGCAGACGGGGCGCGGACATGAGGGCGCGTCCTATGGCGAGCATCTGCTGTTCGCCGCCGGAAAGAGTACCTGCGTGCTGGTGGAATCTTTCTTTGAGCCGGGGAAAGATACCATACACCATTTCCATATCCTGTTTGACAAGCGCCGTATCACTGCGTGTGTACGCCCCCATCTCCAAATTTTCTTTGACCGTCATGTTGGCAAATACACGCCTGCCTTCGGGAACCTGTACGAGGCCTGCCTGTACAATTTTATCAGGACTGGAGCGGGTAATATCCTTTCCATCGAACAGGATTTGCCCGCCAGCTTTTTTTTTGATGCCGGAAATACTGTGCATCGTTGTTGTCTTACCCGCGCCATTGGCGCCTATCAGGCAGATTATCTCGCCTTTGTTTACCTCAAACGAGACGCCTTTCAAGGCCATGATAGTCCCGTAATATACAACCAGATCTTTTACCGCAAGCATAAATTTTTCCACATAACTATTGGCGTGTAGTACGGCGGCAAGCCGCGCTATTCGTAGTCCGGGGCTATCATTGGCAAACCCGTTTGCCCCGCGATTATTTTTCGGAGATTACCACGCCGGTATCGCCGAAATACGCTTTGATTACCGCTGGATCGCGTTTTATTTCACCGGGCAGGCCGTTTGCGATGACTCTGCCGTAATCCAGAACGATGAGCCGCTCGCATATACCCATTACAAATTTCATGTCATGCTCTATCAGCAGAATTGTCAGATTAAAATCACGCCGTATCTTGTTTATCAGATTCATCAGTTCTTCCGTTTCCTGAGGGTTCATACCCGCGGCAGGTTCGTCAAGCAGCAGCAACGAGGGATTTGCGGCGAGCGCCCGCGCTATCTCAAGTTTTCGTTGATCGCCGTAGGGGAGATTCGAGGCAATTTCATTTTTTTTGCTTTCGATTTTGAACAGGGCAAGAAAAGCCGCTGTTTTTTCTGTCATGATTTTTTCATCGCGGTAAAAACTCGGCAATCTGAACAACGCGTCAAGCGCGTTCGAGCCCCGCTGTTCATGCAGAGCGATTTTTACATTGTCTTCCACGCTCAATTGACCGAAGAGCCTGATGTTTTGAAATGTTCTGGCTATGCCTATACGGTTAAGCCGCGCGGGAGAAAGGCTGCCTAGCCTGTGGGCGCGTTTTTCCCTGTCCCAAAATACTATTTCTCCCGAGCTTGGCGCATAGATGCCGGACAAAATGTTAAACAGCGTGGTTTTACCCGCGCCATTGGGACCTATCAGCCCTATCAGTTCCCCGCGGGCGATCTCGCAGGAAAAATCGCTTACTGCCTGTAGACCGCCGAACACGATAGAGACATCAGAGGTTTTAATCAATACATCGTAGGACAATAAAATCTTCTCTCCTGCGCCCGTTCATGCTAAGTTATGCGAAAATTATAACGGGAATTAATATGCGCGGCAAGCTGGCCGCCCCAAGCTATCTTGTCAGATTACCCTCTCGCGGTCGATATGTCAACTAAATTGTCAAGGCGCAATTAAAATGAACTCCAGGGTAATAAAGGTGAACCCCTACTTTGATGCAGCCATTATCCTGGAGGACGGGGTGAACATAGACGTGTCGGGGGAAGACGGCGACTGCGCGTTTGACATGACGGAAGCGACGGTGACCCTGGTCCTGGCGGGCATCACCTCCCTGAAATCAGGCAGCGGGCGTGCGGGGATAGAGGCCCCCGCCGGCTCGACGCTGACGAAAACCAGCATTGAGGGAAGCGGCTCCGAAGCCGGGACGCTCAATGTTTCTGGCGGCAGCGGCGGCGCGGGCATAGGCGGCGCGGACGGCGAGATTACCATCCTGGGCGGCACGGTTAGCCCCGAGGCCGGCGCGGACATAGGCGGCGGCAGTGAGAGTCTGCCGGGGGATTCAACTTTGCGGCGCTATCTCAAAGGTGTCAGTCACCTTTTTCGAGGGGGCAGGCGCGAATGAACGCGAATGAAGAGATTCATAGCGAAAGGGAAACGAAAATTCAGACCAGCCGTTCGGTAAGAGCGTCCTGTAAGATACGGGATAAACTTAAACCCGATGAAACGGCCTTATCATCCATCCATTTGGGAATACTGACTGTCCTTCGTACCGCATATTCGTCTTTGAGTTCCGCCCGCATTAAGTTGACAAACTCTCCCTTATTCGTTTTGACTTTATCCACATGACTGGCAGCCGGGATTTTCTGTTTTCTGTCGGTCAAATAACTAATCCACTGTTTTAATCCCAATTCGGCCATATACATAGCATTTGCCAGACTTTTCCCTTCGCTTATACATCCGGGTAAATCGGGATAGGTTATCGTATAACTTTCATCACCGTTTTTGTGAAAAATAGCCGGAAAAACATATTCCATATTTTACTCCCCATTAATACCGGCGGCCTTTAAAATAGCCTTTGCGGTATATTCATTGATTTCATTATGATTAGGTACCTGAACCGGCCTGCCGCATTTCTTTTCATAAATTGCGTGATCTCCGTTTCTGTCCAGCCGGTAGCCTGCGGCTTCCAGCTTCTTTATCAGATCACGCCGTTTCATCGTATGCTCCTCTGAGACTCTCCCAAAACTTCAGTTTTTGGGAAAGCTTCCACTAAAAAAGCGTGTTTCGCAGCCTGCGAACCAAAGGTTTGTTGGCGAGAAATCGCAAGAGGTTTTCCAAAACCAACCGGGTTTTGGGAAAACCTCCTTTATCACAATATTACATAATTTACGTAAGGTCAAGCGTTTGCTTTTTTGACGGGAACGCAGGAACGAAATTCGGTGACGGACACCGTGTTACAGGTTCGCCAGGCCGCGGCGGGTGGAGACGCCGGTTTTTTCATAGATATGGGACAGGTGGTTCTCCACGGTTCTGATGCTGATGCCCATGGATTTCGCTATCTGC
>JAIRMY010000083.1 GCA_031258335.1 Spirochaetaceae bacterium
CAGGGACGTTTTATTCAACGCGCCTCTGCTCTTTGTTTTCTGCGGACTCATAGCGTTTATCAATATAGCATGGACGCTGGTGGTTGGAAAACTTTTCAAGCAAAACATAGAGGAACTTACCGTTGCAGCCAATGCGAGCATAGGCGGACCCTCGACGGCGGCGGCCATGGCGGTGGCTAAGGGTTACGATATGCTCGTAGTGTCGGCCATCCTTGTAGGTCTCTGGGGCTACATCATAGGTACTCCTATAGGGCTTATAATCGCGCGCTGGTTCGCCGGTTTCGTATAGACGCAATGAATATTAGTACAAGCGGAGTCCCAAAAGACGGGCTCCCCGCCGGTTTTCTTTACATTGACGATGTGATAGAGGACTGCATAGTTGACGCCAAGTATAGTGGGACGGACAATTTTGCCGGTTACCGTATAGACGGCTATGAACACCCGCTTGTCGTTGTTACCGAGGAAGCCGCCCGCTGCGCGGTAAAAGCCGCTGATATTCTGCGGAAACGCGGGTATCTGCTCAAGTTTTTTGACGGCTACCGTCCGCAGCGGGCTGTGGACCATTTTATCCGCTGGGCCGCGGACCCGGCGGATATGCGGCGTAAACCTATACACTATCCGTTTTTAGAGAAGTCAAAAGTTTTTGAACTTGGCTATGTCGCCGAAAAATCCGCCCACACACGGGGAGCGGCAGTTGACCTTACCATTGTTGACGCCGCTACCTATCTTGAAGTCGATGTAGGGGCTATCTTTGATTTCATGGACCCGCGTTCCCATGTCGTTACCAGCGCGATAAGCCCCGCGCAGGAGCAAAAGCGGCGTATACTCCGCGAGGCGATGGAGGCATCCGGCTTTGTTACCTACCCTTACGAGTGGTGGCATTACAACCTTGCCCGTGAGCCTTATCCAGACACGTATTTTGATTTTCCTATACGATAGCAGACGGTAATGCCGGCACGCACGCATCCAAATTGCCTAAAATGCGAATTTTTCAGGGTAAGCTGGGACGCCGCCTTTCCGCGTTCATGTACACAGTTTGACATAAAGTGCCGCGCCCTGCCGTCCGTCGAGGTGTTCAACGCCACAGGCCGGCAATGCCCGTCATTTGCCGTGAAAGGCGTACACAAGTCAGATACTTGAGAATCTCTCTATTGACACCGCCGTCATGCGCCCGTTTTGTCCTGTAAGACGGACGCATATTCCCTGTATGACCGCCGTCCCCTCCGCGCTTTTCAACTGGTACGCTACCTGGTTGCGCGCTCGCGCAAGGCATATATCCTTGTCCATGCCTATTATGCCGCTAAGGACGCCAGTCATTCCAAGGTCGCTGATATAAGCCGTGCCTAGCGGCAGTATCTTTTCATCGGCGGTCTGAATATGGGTATGAGTACAGGCAAATACCGAGGCGCGTCCGTCGGCATAAAAGCCGAGCGCCTCTTTTTCCCGTGTCGATTCCGCGTGAAAATCCACGATGACGCAGTACGGGCGCCCGGTCTTCGCCTCCGCGCCGGCAAATATTTCGTCAAAGACACGGAACGGGCAGTCAATGGGCGTCATGTACTCGCGCCCCTGAAGGTTTACCGCCAAAAAAATGACCCCGCCTTTTTCGACAAGGACAGTGCCGCGCCCCGCGGCCAGCGGCGGGTAGTTTGCCGGTCGCAGCACCCGTTCCTCGGTATCCATGTACGGCAAAAATTCACGTTTTTCCCAGACATGATTGCCCGAAGTTATCACGTCAACGCCGCAGGCAAGAATCCGCCTCGCATCCTGTTCAGTAATGCCTGTTATCGCGGAATTTTCACCGTTTGCGGTAACAAAATCGGCCCCATACCGCTGTATCAGCGCGGGAAGCCCCCGTTCCAGCGCCTTAAGCCCCGGCTCGCCTACGATGTCTCCCAACATCAGGATGACCGCGCTTCTATCTGGCATATTCCACGATACGGGTTTCTCTGATAACCGTTAGCTTGATACGTCCGGGATAGTGCAATTCATCTTCAATTTTTTTGGCAATATTCCGAGCCGTGAGCCGCGCCTGTTCGTCATTCACCTGTTCGTTTTGCACTATTACTCGCAATTCGCGTCCGGCCTGAATCGCGAAAGCCTTTTCTACGCCGCTAAAACTTACCGCTATGCTCTCAAGGTTTTTCAGCCGCTTGATGTAGTTGTCAACCGTTTCTTTGCGCGCTCCCGGCCTTGCCGCCGAAATCGCGTCCGCCGTCTGTACGATGACCGCTTCTATGCATGAAGGCTCTATGTCGCCGTGATGTGCGCCTATCGCGTTGATTACACGGGGATCTTCGCCTATTTTCCGTGCCATTTCCATACCTATCTCCGCATGGTTCAAATCGGAATCAGTCTCTATGCCTTTGCCTATGTCGTGCAACAACGCCGCACGTTTTGAAAGCTCGCGGTTCACGCCAAGTTCTGAGGCAAGGAGGCCTGCAATCTGGGCCACCTCTTTTGAGTGCTTTAACACGTTTTGCCCATAACTCGTGCGGAAATGCAGCCGTCCGAGCATCCGTATCGCTTCATGGTTTATGTTGTGTATGCCAAGGTCGTAGATTACCTTTTCGCCCTCATCGAATATTTTCTGCGATATGTCCTTTGAAACCTTGGTAACGACTTCTTCGATTCTTGCGGGGTGTATACGCCCGTCGGTAATCAGGCGGTCCAGCGCGATTTTCGCTATTTCCCGGCGTACCGGGTCAAAGCAGGAAATCACGACGGCTTCAGGAGTATCGTCTATGATGATGTCAACGCCGGTGATGGTTTCAAAGGTGCGTATATTGCGCCCCTCGCGTCCTATGATGCGCCCCTTCATCTCGTCGTCCGGCAACGGCACGGTTGAAACGGTTACCTCGCTGGTAACATCGGTGGCAAGCCGTTGAATCGCGGTAACAAGTATGCCTTGCGCTTTTTTTTCGGCTGTGATGTTCGCTTCGCTTTCTATCTTGTTGATTATAGTCTGCGCATCACGCAACGCCTCGCCTTCATAATGCGTTATCAACTGGGCTTTGGCTTCCTCCACAGTAAGCCCTGAAATTCGTTCCAGTTCAACCCTATAGCGTTCCTCCTCATTGAGCAACGCGTTTTCACGCACCGTAAAATTCTTTTCTTTTTCGGCAAGCTGCTGCTCAATCCTATCCGCTTGCCTAAGTTTCTTTTCTATAACGTCTTCACGTTGAAGAATACGATGTTCCAGCCGTTGTAATTCCGCTCGTCTTTCCCGAGTCTCCCTTTCCGCGTGATTGCGTTCGCTGATAATTTTTTCTTTTGCCTCAAGAAGCATCTCCTTCTTTATAGCGTCAGCATCTTTTACTGTATCCTCTCTAATCCGCCGCGCTAGTTGTTCCGCCGACGTTAATTGAAATCTGGCATATAGCCATCTAATGATCCAGCCTAAGGTTAACCCGATAAGAGGCAGGATTATCCACAGTAACCAATCCATACAAAAC
>JAIRMY010000145.1 GCA_031258335.1 Spirochaetaceae bacterium
AAGCCGCCGGTTAGGTTCAATGCCGGCGCTAACATCTTCACCGTTCAAAATGAAAGTTACAGTCATTGTTAAGGCATCCTTTCCCCATTCAATGCCGGGCGGCTATGCGGTTTGAGCGCGTAGTTTTGCGATTTGGCGGCGGACTTCTTCGGGCGCGGTTCCGCCTGTCAGACGGCGGGTAGCAACGCAGGCTGCGGGTTCAAGTAAAGCGTAGACATCGGCCTCAAAGAGCGGGCTATGGAGTTTAAGGCAGTCAAGGCTCATGCGTGCAATGCTGTCATGACCGGCGGCGATGCAGGCGCGGACGAGGTTGGCTGCGGTCTCGTGCGCCTTCCTGAAGGGAAGCCCTTTACGGACTAGGTATTCCGCCGCGTCGGTGGCTTCAAGAAATCCGCTCGTACAGGCCGCGGCCATACGCTCAGTGTTAAAACAGGCGCTTTTCATCATCCCGCGGAACATCCGGAGGCAGGAGGCTACCGTATCAAGACTGTCAAAAAGCGCTTCCTTGTCCTCCTGTAAATCTTTGTTATACGCGTAGGGCAGCCCTTTTAGCAGCGTAAAAAGCGTTACCATGTTTCCCGTTGTACGCCCCGCTTTACCGCGTATCAACTCCGCAAAATCGGGATTCTTTTTTTGAGGCATGATAGACGAACCTGTACTCCACGCTTCCGCGAGGTCTATGAATTTGAATTCTTCGCTTGACCAAAGTACGATGTCTTCGCAAAAACGGGAGAGATGAGTCTGCGTTATAGCGCAAACAGCCGCGAGTTCCAACGCGAAATCCCTGTCCGCTATGCTGTCCATCGCGTTTAGGCTCGGTCTTGAAAATCCCAGCGCGGCGGATGTCTCCTCACGGTCAAGTGGGAGCGTAGAACCGGCAAGCGCCCCCGCGCCAAGCGGACATTCATCTATGCGGCGAAGTGCGCAGTCAAAACGCTGAACATCGCGGCGGAGCGCGGCAGCCCACGCGCAAAGGTGAAAGCTCAGCGTTAGGCACTGCGCCCGCTGAAGGTGCGTGTATCCTGGCATGATGCTTTCGGCATGAAGTTCCGCTATATCAAGCAACGCGCTTATTACCGCGTTAATTTCGTCTCGCAACTCCGGAATACGGCGTTTAAGGTAAAGCCGTATATCGAGCGCGACCTGGTCGTTACGGCTCCGCCCGGCGTGAACGGAGCGTCCTACATCGCCAAGCCGTTCCGTCAGAACGCCTTCGATGAATGAATGGATATCCTCCGCCCTCTCGTCTATCGCGAGAGCGCCGGAGCGGATTTCGGCGGCAATACTCGCAAGTTCCGCGTCCAAGGCCGTGGCTGCCGCGGCGCTCAGGAGACCCTGCCTGCCAAGCATAGCGGCGTGGGCGCGGCTTCCTTCTATGTCGTCAAAGACAAGCCTCTTGTCAACTTTTATAGACGCCTGAAACGCAAAGGCTTCCGCGTCCGGCTTCGTGGCAAGCCGCCCGTCCCAAAGGACGGCGCTGGAACCGGCTTCACTCATACCAAAGCGCCGTCCGTTTCATCCCCGGCGCCGTTTTCGCTGTCTTCCACCACTGGTTTTTCCGAAACGCCGTCCGTTTCATCCCCGATGCCGTTTTTGTCGTCTTCCGCCGCCGTAATTTCCGAAACCTCGTCAGCGTCAGTCCGTATACCCCGGCGGAGGGCGGTCTTTATTTCCGCCGTTGTCATATCGAATATTTCTGTTTCGGCGCCTTCGTCTATCATGCTGCAAGAGCCTTCGAACAGAACGTTGTCCGCTATGCGAAGCCGTCCGGCGTGTATATCGCCGTGAACTTCACTGCCGGACATCAGGTCAACCTTACCTTTGGCCTCGATCTTGGCCGTTACCAAACCGTGAACCGTTATAGAATTGACATTGATGTAGTCGCATTCAACATGAGCGCCTTTGCCGACTATAAGGTCGCCTTTCGCCTCTATTGAGCCGTCAAATTTACCCATTATGCAGATGAGTCCGTCAAAGTGTAAAATACCTTTTAGACTCGTTGTCTTTGACAGGGTTGCCGTTGGGATTATTTCTTTTTGATTAACGTATGAAAACTTGGGCATTTTAACAGTCTACCGTATCGCGTATGGGTTTTTCCAGAATCGTAAGGCCTATTTCCTGTTCTTTTAGTCCCATCCATTCTGATTCTGTTTGTTCAATTATCGTCTCTATCCCAGAAAATATATCCCGCGCCCGAGAGGCTTTGTCCTTAATCTTCACAGCATAAGCCTCGTTAAGCGCGGCGCCGGCATTTGTGTCCGTAATATCGGCTAAAAGCTCCTCGAATGCCTGTTGAAAATGGATGATAACGTGCTTTAAGCTGCCGCTAAACTCTTCCGCCAACGCAAGGCGTTTTTCCCGCGTACGAATTTGGGAAATAAGCATACTATTCCGCAAGGCGGCGCGTATCCGTGCAAGAACAACGGAAAAATTGAACGGCTTAACGATATAATCGTCCGCGCCAAGTTCAAAGGCTTCAACTATTTCTTTGACATCATTGATTTCCGACAAAAGAAGCACGGGAACAAAAGCGGTTTTAAGGTCAGCCTTGACTGCTTTTAGAATTTCCCAGCCGCTTACTTTGGGCAGCACATCGTTAATAATTATAAGGTCAGGCAGCTCGGACGCGGCTGCGTTCGTTATTTTTTCCAAGGCTATGTGCCCGTCCTGCGCTTTTTCAACAATAAAGCCAAGTTTCGACAGCATGAGGTCAAAAAATTCAAGGTTCAAAGCGTCAGAGTCAGCTATTAGTATCTTTTTCCGGTTTATCATTCAATATTTCCTCCAGACTTACAACAAGGATGAGTGTAAACCTAAACAACATCCCGTGCAATCCCCGCGCACGGTGTGGCCAAATTTAGGGTGTAAATTTCTAGGTAGTGGGCCTATAGAAAGCGGAAATAAAACTATAATAGAGGCTCTCAAGGGCTATTTTGCCATGCGTAAATGAACTGGAGCGCGTACTGCTGTATCCCGCCAAACCATTTGTCTATGAAGGCGGCAAGTACCGTCCCGGTGTAGCGGTAGTGCCAGCTTTCCCAGCGATACCCTGTAAGATGCTCATAGCCGTCGGGAAAAGACAGTGACCAGCCATATTTGGGCCCGTTCACGAGTATCCAGCGGCCTGCGGCGGTCCCGGCGAAGGCATCGGTGATGGAGCCGAAATCTACGGCGAGCCCAAGTTGATGCTGGCTATGACCCTGACGGGAAGATTCACGGTCGGCAGTTTCCTGGCCGCTCTCGCGGACATTGCGGGCGTACACCTGAGTCTGGTAGTCAAAGGAACGGTAAGCCGATGACGCGACAAGGGTGATTCCTTCGGCGCGGGCGGCGCTTGCCATACGTTCAAGGGCTTCCGCCGCGGGACGCCTTAGCCGTAGGTCCGCCCGCCCCACGCGGTACGAAGCGCCGTCATCCAGCGTTACAAGGTCATCCGGCTCATAGCCGTCGGGGAGGGGATGTTTTTTGTCAACCAGCCGCCATAAAAACGGGTCGCCCTCCATTGCCAGGGCAAGTTCAGTCAGAAATGCTTCCTCACCGGCGGCTTTTATCCTGTCGCCCATGTCTTCCGGTATTTCAGCGTCTCGCAAAGCCGCCTCCAACTGCCGCGTATAAGCGCTCGTTTTCGGCGTTTCGGAACGGGAGGGGGAAATTGATGAACCCAGCGCCGCGCCCTCAGCCTGAGCGAGGCTGCGCCTTTCCGCCGCGCCTCGTTCACACGAACAGAACAACGCTGCAAACGCCGCCAATGCCGCCATACCGCGGATGCGCGGGTTTATCGCCATGTTAGCCTTGTCATTTTCCCAGATTAAATCATTATAAAAGCGCCGTCAATCATGGAGTGCGGCTGACTACACAACTTGTGCGGGTTTTGATATAATGAAAAAATGAAACTCCGGGTTTTTCATAAAATTGTAGCATTGTCGGCGTTGTATTTTTGCCTTTTTTTGTTGCTTGCGTTTGTCCAATTTGCCGAGCGGGATGGTTTGAACCGCCGGATTGGATCTTTGCACGTGAACGGCTCATTTAAGCGGCAAAGGGAAACCGCTATGTACACCGGGGAAGACAGCCAAGCGGTCGAAGACGGCGTAACCGTGTCTTTCGGCGGGATGGAATTCCACCTTACCGGTAATATGGCTAACGGTTTGGCGTATACGGACAACGAGGGGCTTATCAAAGCAGCATACCCCGAAACGGTAAGGTTTTCCGAGAATGAAGTACACTTTCAGCTTACAGGCGGGCAAGAGCTTTCCTTTTATGTAGATAACGATACGGATACAAAAGAGCTGACCATCAGCGTTCTTGTTAAAGACGATATAGAGCATATTATGCTGCCGTTCAACATAAACGATAGGGCTGTTATTGAATCCAACGAATCCGGTAATTTTATTGTAAAATACAACAACGCGGAATATATGTTTGAGACCCCGCGCATAGATCAGTATACCAGGCGTATTTTACTCGGTCGCGTAAATCCCGTGGCTTTTTACCGAGTCATTCAAGGCGGTGAAGCATCGAATTTCTCAGATTTCATAGTTTCCGGCGGCAGTGAAAAACCGCTTTACAATGAAATTGTTCAGCGCTGGTGCGACTCGGCGTTTATCTATTGGGAACGCCTTATAACAGAAGGCAACGCCGGTGAAAACATCGTTATATCTTACCTCGCCGAGGCCGCGCGGCGTGGAGCATTGATACCCGCCCTTAATATGATACCCGCCGCGTTCAGAAGGCAATCGGTGAGTTTTCTCTCCGCGCCTTTTTTGGGCAGGCTCAATGCATCAATGCGCGGATTAACGTTGTTTGAACAGGGGAAAATGGACGCCATCGCGTCAGACGCAAAAACCAACCCGGCTATCTTTTTGACGGAGAAACGGTTATTTGAATATCTCGCCCGGCGGGGCAATTATGAACTTTTTGAAACGGGAATAGAGTACATAAAGGCTCTCTCGTCCGCGTCACTTCCTGATTTTGAAATGTGCGCCGGCGTTTTAGAAGGCTGGCTTGCGTGGAATGTATGGAGACCGGATATTGAAAACCCATTCGAAGAAATATTGACAAAAACGTTGACCCAAATATTCGCTTACATGAAAAAGGACAAGGCAAGCGGTTATGTTTTTGCCGCCGGCTATGACGTTGATATGCTTTACAACATTAGACTTGGCGCCGCGCTTACCGCTTACGGCGAGAAAACAAATAACAATGCATGGGCCGCGATAGGCCGGTCGCTGGTAATATCCGTACTCTCGTTTACTGCGCCGGACAACGGCGCATTGGTAAGCGGCAGGCTTGAGTTGTCCAGCGATGGAGGGTTTACCATCCCTGAGTCCGCGGATAGATTAACAGCCGAGGAGATATACTCCGAACTCGGGTATTCAAACTTCTATCCCCATGCCGCCGGTTCGGGAACGCCGGTAGGCGCGGTTTGGCTTTGGACTGTTTCTCCGTCAGTTGTCGCTTCGTTTGCGAACAATGTGCTGGATTTTGGCGTTACATTTCCTCCCGGAGCATCGCATTATCTCTATATTATGAATGTAAAACCTTTTTCCGGAATTCAACTGCGGAACATATACTGGCGTTCAGATCCGCAGTTTGAACAGTACGATGCCCCGGGCTGGCTGTACTCCGCCGCCGAACAAATCCTGATGTTAAAAATTGCGCAGTTAGAAGAAGTAGAACATATCAAAATAATGTATTAAAGGCGTTTACCCACCTGTATTGACGATGGCGGCTATACAAAAAACCGCCGCCTGATTATATTACTAATATGAAAAATTTATTTACCGCCATTTTTTCAATTATTGCCATGACGCTTGTCCCGGCCGCGCTTTTTGCCCAGCGGTACAACACTGAGGGTGTCGCGCCTAACACGGACCTCGGCGATCTCAAGGTTGACAAGCCGGAAATTATCAACTCAGACGTTGCTTTTGCCGACGGCGGCAACGACTGGATAGCCATGTCCGCCGAGGTACACGCCATCACTCAGGTCCCCATAGACAAATTGTACGCCGTCTTGCATGACATTGAAAGTCAGCCCAAGGTGTTCAACAAGGGCTTGAGCGTTACAAAGAGCGCCAAAATAGACAGCACAGGTCCGGACGGTACTGTGGCGACTTATACAACAAGCGCCGTAGGACAGGAGACGGTTTACACCGCTCTTGTTACGGAAAAAGTAAACCTCCCTGATTCGGTGTTCATAGTCGTGAAACAGACAAAGCCAAACAGCCAGATACGGAATGTCTATGCCACGTGGTATCTTTCCACGGTAACGTTAAACGGAATCAAGTACAGTTATATACGCTTTTACGATTCAAACGAGGCCGCCGGCGGCGGAATCAAGAAGGCAGCGGTCAGCGCCGGCATAAATTCCGCTCATACAGCAACAATAAACCAGCTTATAGACGGCGCGAAAAAAAGATAGTTGAACACTGCACCCTTGGACGAAAAATACGACAAACTCATACGCGCCATAGCCGGTGTAAAGAGCGCCGCCGTCGCCTTTTCAGGCGGAGTGGACAGCTCATTCCTCTGTTACGCGACCCGGACGGCTCTGGGCGGCGGCGCTCTCGCGATTACCATAGTTTCCCCCATGTTGCCACAAAGCGAGATAGCCTGCGCCAAGCGCGTCGCCGCTCTCACCGGCATAAGGCACATACTTGTCAACGAAGACCAAATTGACGAGGAGGTGGCGGCAAACCCCCATGACCGCTGTTACTACTGCAAAAAAATAGAATTTACAAAAATCATGGAGACGGCGCGGGAACACGGCGCGGAACTTGTCTTCGATGGCTCCAACACAGACGACCTTGACGACTACCGTCCCGGCCTCCGCGCCCTGTCCGAGTTAAAGGTCGTAAGCCCGCTGCGGGAGGCGGGACTCAACAAGGCGGAGATCAGGGCGCTTTCCAAACGTTTCGGCCTCCCGACATGGAACAAACCGGCCTTTGCCTGCCTTGCATCCCGTATTCCTTACGGCGAGCGTATAGACAGGCAAAAACTTTCCCGCGTGGAAAAAGCCGAAGACCTATTGAGGAACGAGGGCTTTGTTCAGTTCCGGGTACGTTCCCACGGCGACATAGCCCGTATTGAGGTAGCGCGGGAGGAACGCAGGCGTTTCTTTGACGAGGAAACCCTTGACCGCATAGCCGCCGGAATAAAGGGGCTAGGCTTCCTGTACGCCGCCTTTGAGCTTGAAGGCTACGCCATGGGCAGCCTTAACCGCGCGCGGGAAAACCTGTCGTGAAGACTCTGCATTTTGACTGCTTTGCCGGTATCTCAGGCGATATGACGCTGGGCGCTCTTGTGGATTTAGGCGTTGACAAAAGAGCCGTCCTAAAAGAACTAGAAGCGCTTAACCTTGCCGGCTGGTCTATGGATTTTGTAAAAGAAGAACGTTGCGGCATCACCGGAACACGGGCCATAGTCAACATTGATGATGAGGATTTTTCCGCCGGGCATGGTCATCACGGTCACGGGGCCAGTAATCACGTCCCATGCCGTGCTTGGCGTGATATACGCTTCCTCATCGAGAAATCTGGCTTGAGCGAAGGGGCAAAGTCCCGCGCCCTAGCAATATTCTCGCGCCTTGCATCCGCCGAAGCGGAGGTGCACGGCGTTCCGGTGGACGAGGTTACGTTCCACGAAGTCGGCGCTCTCGACTCAATCATAGACATAGTCGGCAGCGCGGTCTGCTTGGACATACTCAAGCCGGACAGGATCACATCAAGCGAACTGGAACTCGGCGGCGGTGTGGTAAAATGCGCCCACGGCTTACTCAACGTACCCGCCCCCGCCACGCTGAAGCTCTGCGAAGGATTGCCGGTGAGGACAGGTGGCTTTGACAAAGAGATGACGACGCCGACAGGGGCGGCCATACTCGCGGTAAGCGTGGACGAATTCATAAAAGGCGCGGCTTTCAGGCATATCAAAACGGCTTACGGCATAGGTTCACGGAAATTGGAGCGTCCCAACGTGCTTGCTGTCTCGTGGCGCGAGGAAGCGCCGGCGGCCAAGAACGGCGCGGCAGACGGCTGGATACACGAAGAACTCACATTGATAGAGACGAACATTGACGATATGACAGGCGAGGCGCTCGGCTTCCTCATGGACAGGCTTTTCGAGGCGGGCGCTCTGGATGTAACGTTTACCGGTTGCGTGATGAAGAAATCCCGCCCCGGCGTGATAGCCGCGATACTCTGTACGCCAGAAAGACTCAGCTTCCTCCGCCGCGTCTTATTTGAAAAATCAAGCGCCATAGGCTTTCGTGAAACAACTGTACGCCGCATATCACTGCCGCGTGAACAGCGCACGGTCAAAAGCGGAGCGGATGCCGCCGGGGTAAAAACTGTTTTTGTCGATGAAAAAAAATGGCGTTCAAAAATTGAATACCGCGACAGGGAAAGGCTGGCCCGCGAAAGAGGCGTATCCCTTGATGAAGCGGAGGGTATTATAAGAGATGAATACGGCAATCCTTGAAATTATTGAACAGGTACGAGATGAAAGGCTGACCCCTGACGAGGCTGAAAGGCGTATAAACGCTCTGTACCACGGCGACCTGGGCTTTGCCGACCTGGACCTCCAGCGCGAGGCCCGCACCGCCTATCCCGAAGTCGTCTACTGCGCGGGCAAGACCCGCGAACAGGCCCTGGCTATAATGACCAGAATGCGTGAACACAGCCTTCCCGTCTTTGCGACAAAGGCATCCAAAGCCATCGCGGACGAAGCCGCCGCCGCCTTCGCCGACACCTCGTACCATGAGCTAAGCCAAACCCTCTCCATAGGCAGCCTGTACACGGAAGCCGAGCGCGAGGGCCTCGTCGTTGTCGCGGCGGCGGGCACCTCAGACCTGAACGTCGCGTGGGAGGCGGCGCGGACGGCTCAGTTTTTCGGCAGCAATGTCCGCATGATTAACGACATAGGCGTCGCCGGCATACACCGCCTGTTTAACCGCCTCGACGAAATACGCGCCGCCCGCGTAATAATCGCCTGCGCCGGCATGGAAGGCGCCCTAGCCGGGGTAATAGCCGGGCTTGTTTCAGTGCCGGTAATCGCCCTCCCAACCAGCGTAGGCTACGGCGCTTCATTCGGCGGACTCTCCGCCCTGCTCGGTATGCTGACCTCCTGTGCCCCCGGCATCTCCGTGGTAAACATCAACAACGGCTTCGGCGCCGGCTACCAAGCCAACCTAATAAACCACCCCGCCCCCGCGCTTTGTGCGGGGATGCGCCAAAATTGAAAGAAAACCGCCGGGTTGTCGAAAAAAGCGCTTGACTGGTCGTATTGTTTTATTATATGCTTCGCATGGAAGTAAGGCTTGTTTGATTTGTTCAAAAACTAGAAAATCTTATAAGGAGTGTGCTATGAATACAAAGAAATTTATCGCCGTCTTCGTGGCGGCGCTTACCGTGTCTGCGGTTTTTGCCAAGGGTAAGCAGGATTCAGGCGCCGTTACCGGTGCGGCAACCCGCGAGATCCGCAAGAGTGATAAGCCGGAATTTATTATTCCTCCGCCTGTAATAGGTGTGGAAGTCCGCGCCGAGGATCAGGCAAACTTTGACGCATTCGTGTGGTCTGCCGATAAGTTAAAGGCAAATTATGATCATGTGCTCGTGGTCGATGCCCGTGATAAAGCGCAGTACGACGCCGAACACCTACCCGGCGCGGTTCAGTTTAACTGGAGCGACGCCATAGTAATGCCGCTCTTCGACATCCCTTCCGATGATGTAATCGCGAAGGCCTTTGCAGAACACGGCGTCGACACAACAAAAACAATTGTCGTTTACAACGAACCCCTGATAACGGGTTGGGGTGAAGAATCCCGTATTCTATGGTTACTGCGGTACCTCGGTATTAACGACAGCTATATCCTTAATGGAGGCATTAACTACTGGAAGGCGCAGGGCGGGCAAGTGACTAATGAAAAGACTGTTATACCGGCTCTCACGCCTGTTTCCTCTTTCAACCATGCCGAGAGTCTATTGATAGGAACCGATGAGCTTGCCTCCCGTATTAGCGAGGTTAAACTCTTCGACACACGCTTTGATGACGAGTTTGCCAAAGGCCGTATCCCTGGCTGTAAATTTGTGTGGTTTAAGGATTTCTACCATGCTGACGGTACGTACTTTACCCCGGCGGAAACCCGCGCCCGTATAGCCACGCTGGGCTTTAATGAAGATGACGAGATTGTAACTTACTGCCAGGGGGGTATCCGGTCGAGCCTCCTCGTCATCCTCCTTCAAACAGCGGGCTTCAAAAATCCACGGAACTATAGCGGGAGTTGGGCGGCGTGGACCGCTACAAAGCAAAAAATTGATGACGTGGTTTACTCGAATATTCCGGCGTATAACTGAAAAAATCCCGGATAGCGGTATGAAAAACTGGTCAGCTACGGTTAAAGTTTTTATTTCCATTGCCCTCGTAGTTGTCCTTGTCGTTACCGCGGACGTGAAAGAGATTGCGGCCACGGTAGTAAACTTCCACCTTCCCTGGCTGTTGCCCGTGCTTTTTTTCATCTTTTTTGCCGTGGTGATTTCGAGTTTTAAGTGGCAGGCGCTTCTGGGCGCTCAGGGGATGCTTATTCCGTTTGGGAAACTTTTTCAGTACTACACTGCGGGATTTTTCTTTAACAATTTTCTGCCGTCAAGCATAGGCTGTGACGGGGTACGGGTGTTGCTTCTCAAAAATGAGTTCAAGTCCTACGCTGGCGCCGCTTCCTCCGTTGTAATGGAACGTATCCTCGCGGCAATTACGCTCGCTCTCATAGGCCTTGCCGGTTCTTTTTTCGCCGCCGCCCCGGAACGTTTTGCGGTCATCGCGTTGGCGGCGGTTTTCGCGGCGGGGGTCATCCTCATGCTGGTTTTACTCACAGGCTTTGTGCCAAAAAGCCTCGCCGCCAGAGCCAGGGAGATTTCCCCGGCGGAAACCCCGGCAAAGTTTTCAGGTAAGCTCGCGAAATTCGCGCTAGGGTGGAAAAACTTCGCCTGCGCTTCTGTCGATCTCCGAAAACATCCGGCAAGCCTCGCGCTCTGCCTCGTGGGATCCATTGCCTTTCAGGTAACGGTGGCGCTCAGTCAGCAGATGATAGTCTTTGGACTCCATCTCTCTCCGATTCCCTGGGGCGACCTCTTTTTCGTTAGCGCCGCCGCATCGGTTCTCGCGATGATTCCTCTGGGAGTCAACGGGTACGGCTTCAGGGAGGGCGGTTTTATCTACCTTCTCGCGCCGCTGGGTTACACTTCCTCCGAGGCTTTCACTATCTCTATACTGTTTGCGCTGTTTGTCTCGGTGTACAGCCTCCTGGGGGCGGTATTCTGGGTATCCTGCCAGCGAAGACAGACACGGCAAACCGCTCAAGAAGGACTGCCCAATGAAACTTAGCAAAAAACACGCACTAATAATCTCCCGCATTTCAATCGCCGCGCTCATCGTACTCGCTTTCGCCGTACCCCAAAGTCGGAGGCTCATCTTCCATGTAGCGGGCATTCTCGCGAGTACAGACCTTGAACCGGTCAAGGCGTATATCCTTTCATTCGGCCCGCTGGCGGTGATTGTGTCATTTCTGCTAATGGTAGCCCAGTCCATAGCCGCGCCCTTTCCGGCTTTTCTCATTACCCTGACGAATGCCGCCATATTTGGCTGGTGGCGGGGTGCGCTCCTTTCATGGGCTAGCGCGATGGCCGGGGCGGCAATCTGCTTCGGCCTCGCCCGACTCTTCGGCAGGGAGTTCGTGGAAAAACTAAGCGGTAAGATGAGCATAGAGTCAATCGACGACTTCTTTCTCCGCTACGGCGCACGATCCATCGTCATTGCCCGGCTGCTGCCCTTCGTCCCATTCGATCCGGTGAGCTATGCCGCAGGACTCACGAAGATGAGCTTCATCGGGTTCTTCATCGCCACCGGCATAGGGCAGACTCCGGCTACCATAGTCTACTCTTACTTCGGCTCCACGCTGGGCGGCGGAACAAAACTATTCTTCAACGGTCTCTGCGTGATGTTTGCCGTTGTGGGCATAACCGTAGTGGCAAAGTCAATTTATAAACGCAAAAAACAGGAAAATGAAAGTGGCGAATGATCCACGCGGTTTCACCGGAGAGGTAGTCCACGCCGAGGTCTCTGTGCAGGGACTCAAGTATTTTCGTGACGGTTTATACTGTAGCGAGGCAATGTTCAGAGCCTTCAACGAGGTCTTTGGACTCGGTATTCCTGTCGAATACTATAGGTTTCTGACGGGCTTCGGATCGGGGCTTGGCGAGTCGGGTTGTGTCTGCGGCGCGGTTACCGGTTGCGTGATGGCGCTCTCCGCCATCGCCGGGCGCGCCGAAACCTACGAATCCGAACACGACCTCTACCGGTCGGTACACGAACTGCACGAAGAATTCAAAAGGCATCACAGGGCGCTCTGTTGCCGTGTACTCTCCGCGGGCTTCAAATGGAAATCAAGAGAGCACAGGATTCACTGCGAGAACTATATTTTGACCGCCGGGGATCTTACTGACCGCCTTTTCAACGGCTCTCTTAGGGACTACCTACCGCCGGCGCCGGGCATTGTGAAAAAGCCTCCCATGAAAAAAACTCCCCTGGCCTTAATCCGCCGTATTGCTTCCGCGGTAGAACGGGAGTCTTGATGCTTGATACAAGTTTAAGGAAACACATCTCCTTTCTCTTTGACGGCGGCGCGGCTTTTTTTGAAAAACTAAAGATTTCCCCCATATGTGTAACCTTTATCGCTTTTGTTACAGGACTCATCGCAAGCGGAGCTTACCTTCTTGGTTTCCCACTGGCGGCGGTTGTTGTCTTGTGGATATCAGGCTGGTTAGACGCGGTGGATGGAACCCTGGCCCGGCGTACCGGTAAAACCAGCAAACTCGGCGCCTTTCTTGACGTTTGGTTTGACCGGGCCGTCGAGGGTTGCATACTGCTCAGTCTGGGCATTAAACACCCCGGAGCGTCTTTTTCACTTTTATGTTCCGCCTTGGCGATCATTTTGTCCATGACCGCGTTTTTGTTGACCGGCGCCTTTGTTGAAAATAAAACCAAAAAAAGTTTTTTTTATCAGTCGGGTATCATGGAGAGAAGCGAAGGATTTATAATATTTTCGCTAATGTGGCTCTTGCCTAAATATCTTGATCTGTTGTCATATCTGTGTGCCGCGCTGATTTTATTTACCGCCTGCCAGCGGGTACTGCTGACAGTATTAGCCTTAAAACAAGAAGGAGAAAAACCATGAAGAAATTATGTATTGCGCTTTGTTTGCCGCTGCTATTTTTAAGCTGTAATAAAGAAACGCCTCCTGTTGTCCTAAGCGGATGGGGAGGAAATCCGAATGTAAACGCCTGGATAGGAGGAGAACTCGTTCCCTTTATTGAGAGAACCGAAGGGGTAAAAGCCGTCTGGTCTCCCATGAACATTGATGAGATACTGGCAAAACTGGAAAATGAAAAAAATGCAGACGCCAAAGGCACGATAGACGTGGTCTGGATAAACGGCGAGAATTTCCGCTATGCCAAAGAGCACGGACTGCTGGAAGAAGGGTTTCTTTCAAGCCTTGACAACGCGAAAAAATACCTTGACCTCGGCGATGAAAAAAACATCAATGATTTTGCCTATCCTACGGGACTCTCCGAATCTCCTTGGGGGAGGGCTCAGTTTATCTTCGCCGCCGATACCGCAAAGGCCCCGTCTCCTCCCAAAAGCGCAAAAGAACTGAGGGCTTTTCTTGAAGAACATCCGGGGACTTTTACCTACCCTGAGTCAAATGATTTCACGGCTTCCGCTTTTCTGCGGGTACTGATATACGATATCGTCGGTTTCGATGCGGTAAAAGATCTTCCGGCGGATAAGGCGCTAATCGCCCGTGTCATTCAGCCTGTGTTCGATTATCTTAACGCTATCGAACCCTTGCTCTGGCGGAGTGGTACAACCTATCCCAAAACCGTAGCCCAGCTTGATGAACTCTTTCAGGATGGGAGCGTGTACTTTACCATGGATTACAATTCCTACAAGAGCTATTCCCAGATAAACGACGGACGCTGGCCGACGAGCGCCCGGACTTTTGTCTGGGACAATGGAACGCCCAGCAATACCCATTTTCTTGCCATACCTTTCAACAGCCAAAACAAGGAAGGCGCTAAAAAAGCGATCAACGCATCGCTTTCGCCAGATATGCAGGCGTCAAAGGCCAGACTTTCAGGCTGGGGCGATGCCCCCGTGATCGATTTCAACAAGCTGACGCCAGACGAAAAAAATATATTCGCCGAGAACCTAGTCGGACTCAATCCCGTGGCGGCCGCTTCCTTGCTTTCTGACGAAGAACTGGGATCCCATGCCCAAGCGGAACTGGCAGGCGATGTGGTGGTTGTCATTGAGCAACTCTGGCAGGAAGAAGTGCTTTTGAAATAGGGATGCCGCCTGTGGGCAGTGATTATCCCTTGCAAAAAGCGATATGGTTAAGGCTTCACGGGGTACTTCCGTTTACTGCGGAACGAGCCTCCGGTCAAATCAATACAACGCTCAAAATGCCGTGCGGAGGCTCATTCTGTCCGCCGCGGCATTGTCCCCGGCTGTTATACTGGTAGCCGCCATTACCACCGCCGCCGCCGGGCAGGCGCTGATGGCCGGGAAAGACGGGTACGCCGCTCTCTTGGCTTCTCCTTTTTTTAAAAAAGCCGTGGTTTTTTCTTTTCTTGTCGCGGTCTTTTGCGCCTTAATCTCCGTTTTTGCGGGCGCTTTCCTGGCCTTTCTTTTCTGTGAAAAAACCGGAGGCGTTATATTTCTTGCGAATATCTATGTAGCGCTACCTTACCTCGCCGCCGCTTCCTTTGTCGCTAATACCTTCGGCGATAACGGCCTTGCGGCGCATTTGGTCAAGATTATTTTTCCCCCCTTACGCGGCACCGGAATACGGTATAATCCTATTGGGGTCGGGGTCATTATCGCCTGCATATATAAGCAGATTCCCTTCGTGTTTTTAACGTTAAGCGCCTTTTTCCGCGGCTTACGGGAAAAGTTTTACGATACGGCATGTACCCTGGGCACCCGGCCGATTACGATTTTTTTTAAGGTATACCTCCCCAATGCCGTCCGCCCTTTGGCGGGCGCCGCCATACTCATCTTTCAATTTACCCTTTTTAACTATGAGGCTTTCGCCTTTCTGGGACCTTCATCGCCCAAGGGACTTGGCGAACTGCTCATCATGTTCTACTATTCCGCTGATGCTTCCCCAAAAAAGATAGCCATGGCCCTCTGCGCCTTACAGATCGCGTTTACCATTATTACCGCCGCCGCTCTGGCGGTCATCATCTTTGGGGGGAGAAAAAAGGAATTTTGAAAAGAGCCGCCGGTATTGTCATTACTGTTTTGGGACTGCTTCCGCTTGTTTCCATACTGCTCTGGACCTTTGTTTCCCGTTGGCCCCTAACGGAAAGTCTTCCGGTTTTAAGCGTCAAGGCATGGCATATCCTTGACGCGGACGATTTCTACGCCCTCCTGAGAGCCGCTTCCTATTCGGCGCTGGTCGCCTTCGTTTCATGCGCCTTGGCGGTGGCGGTCTCCCGTTCCCTGCTCAATCTTGGACTTGGTACAGCGACTCTTTTTGAGGCTTTCTTCTGTTTTCCCGCCCTGCTTCCGGTGCTTTCCGTAGTTCTAGGAACACATCAGTTTTCTCTAAGGGTATTAGGCGGTAGTTTAACCGTTCCGATGTTTTTACTCTATACCTTTTTTTCTTTTCCGTATGCCTTCAGGCTCATCTATCCCCCCTACCGGGCGGGGATAAATCCCGTCAGGGAGATCGCTTTTACCCTCGGAGCCGATTCACTACAGACATTTTTTTTCGTTGAGTTTCCGCTTCTTGTTCCTTTCCTAGGGACAGCCTTTGTTTTTTCCTACTCAGTTGCATACGGTCAGTATCTTATTGAGGCTTTTTTTCTGGCGGATACCTCAAAGGTTTTTTCGGTACCGATGGCGGAAACATTAACCGGAGCGAACCGGAGCGCCTCCGCCGTCTTTACCCTGTACTATACTCTTTTCGGTATCGTAGCGCTGGGTCTACCGCCCGCAATAGACAGGATTAGAGAAAATGAAAAACGAAAAAAAAGAAAAGCAGGCAACCCGGAGGAAAGGGTTTGAAGGGAATCGAAGTTTCAAATCTCTCATGGAGGGCGGGAAGCCATCAAATACTCAAAAGCATCAGTTTCGATATTGAAAAAGGAAGTACTTTTTCTCTTATTGGACCGTCCGGGGGCGGTAAGACCTCGCTACTCCGCTGCATAGCCGGTCTTATCAGAAATTACACAGGCTTCGTGGCCGTCGATGGCGCCGGTACCGATACTCTGCCGCCTGAACGCCGCAATACGGTGTTGATGCGCCAACAGGGCGCGGTTTTTCCGCATCTTACGGCGCTTGAAAATATAGCGTTTGGCCTTAAAATACGCCGCAGGAGCAGAGAAGAAATCCGCGAAACAACGGAAAAATTCCTTTCGATGATAGGGCTTACGGCGAAGGCTCGTTACTATCCTGCCGAACTTTCGGCGGGTCAGTGCCAGCGCATAGCCCTGGCCATGGCGCTGGCGGTTAAACCGGCGGCCATACTTCTTGACGAGCCTTTTTCAAATCTAGATCCCGTAACAACCAAAGATATACGAGGCGTTACAGCGGAACTTATCTCCTCCCTGGGGATTACAACGGTGTTGGCCACCCACGACTGGGAAGACGCTTTCCTCTTTGGGGCTAAAACCGCGTTGCTGCTCGACGGCTGTTTATATCCGCTAGACGAAGATGGAATCTGCGAAAACAATACGGCGCTTGCCTTCCTCAAGGGTCTGCGTGTCATTAAAGGAACCGTCTCGGACGGCGTTTTTTCGTCTCCCGGCGTTTCCTTTCCCGCCGCTTTAGAAGCCGGTGAATATCGCGCCTTAGTTCAGGAGGGATCGGTAACAATTCTTTCATGGTGATATTAACCTGCTTCCCTGTGCATTAATTTTCCCAGCCGTATTGACAGAAAATCTTTTTTCTGTAATCCTAGTATTCCTATGTAATATATCAAATAGGGAAGGGGGTAAAATGAAAATGATAGTAAAAGCTAACAATATTGACAATAATATCTTTCACGTATACTATTTGGCAATACTGAATACAAGGGAGCGATTATGATGAAATACAAATTAGGCGCCGGGGCTTTGTCTATGAAAAACCTTAAAGCCCGTCCCGTTCGTACCGCCTGTCTTGCGGCGGTGGTAGGGATACTAGCCTTCACCCTGTTCGGAGGCTCTATCATTACCCTGAACCTCCGGCAGGGACTTTCTACGATGACCAAACGCTTCGGGGCGGATCTGATGGTGGTCCCCGCCGGGGCTTCAGGGCAGGCGCAGGCCTTACTGCTGCGCGGGGGAACAAATTACTTTTACTTTGACGGGGCTATAGTCGATGAAATCGCCAGTACCGACGGCACAGCCTGCGCTTCGCCCCAATTTTTTCTCAGTTCCCTGTCTGAGAGTTGTTGCGACGCCATGGTACAGCTCATAGCCTACGACCCGGCAACGGATTTTGTCGTCCAACCCTGGATTGCGGAGAAGTACCGTGGAACGGTGGTAGACGGACAGCTTGTCGTTGGCAGCCGTATTGCCGTCCGCACCGATAACACCATCAGACTCATAGGAAACAGCTACCCGGTGGCGGCGCGGCTTTCACAGAGCGCCAGTGGATTGGACACCTCAATTTTTATGACGATGAATACCATGCGGCTTCTCGTGGCGCGCGCCCGAGCGGATGGCTATAACAACTTTGCCGTGCAGGAAAAAGAGATGAACCGGGGGGCTGTTTCGGCGGTACTTGTAAAAAGCGATACCGCTTTACCCCCGTCGCGGCTTGCCCGGACGATACGGCAGGAAAATGAGGGGGTGGATGTCTTAGTTTCCCAGGGTATTTTTTCCGCCCTCGCCACCACGCTGTCCGGGTTTGTTTCCTACATTCGTATTTTTTCCGCAGCCCTCTGGATACTGGCGGTGATCATTCTAGCGGCGGTGTTTTCGCTTTCCATCCATGAGCGAAAGAAGGAATTTGCCCTGTTGCGTATTCTTGGGGCCACGCGGAAAAAACTCATCGCCATAGTATTGGGGGAATCCTCCCTTGCCGGTCTCGCGGGCGGCGCGGCGGGAATAGTCCTCGGAAGCCTCGCGGTGTTTCCTTTCAGCACCCTAATCAGCGAGCGGCTGGAACTGCCGTATCTTGACGCGCCGCTTCTCGGTATTATCCCGCTGGCGGCGGGCAGCCTTTTTCTTTCGATTCTGGCGGGCTCTCTGGCATCGCTTTACGCGGCGCTCCGAATCAGCGCGGCGGAGACGTACTTTACCATGCGGGAGGGCGAATGATGGGGCTCCTTGAATTTAAGGAACTGTGCAAAGAGTACAGGCGGGGAGGGCGGGCGTTTAACGCGGTGAACCGCGCAAACCTTTCCGTTGAGCCGGGAGATTTTATCAGCATTATAGGGAGGAGCGGGAGCGGGAAGACCACCCTCCTCAACATGGGGGCGGGGCTGCTCAAGCCGACCGGGGGCTCGGTCTTTTTTGAAGGGCATGATATACACCGCCTGAACGATGAAGAAATATCCTTTTTCCGCAACGAAAAAATAGGCTATGTCCCGCAAGGGCAGAGCCTCCTCTCGAACTTTACCGTCTTCGACAATGTGTGTATCCCCTGGTTTCTGTTCAAGCGCGAGGGGGATGCGGAAGGACGGGCATTCATCCTGCTTGAAAAAGTGGGGATAAGCCATCTTGCCGCCTCGTACCCAAGAGAGCTGTCCGGCGGCGAGATGCGGCGCGCCGCCATAGCCCGCGCCCTCATCAACAGTCCCCGCATCCTCATCGCCGATGAGCCTACCGGCGACCTTGATGTACAGACCACGGCGGAGATCATGCGGCTTTTCAAGGCTATAGCGGAGGAAGGCACGGCGGTGCTGATCGTTACCCATGAGCTTGACACCCTTGATTACGGCAACAAGACCTATACGATGGATGCGGGAAACCTGTCGCCCCACGCCGCCTGAGTTGTATTCACGATGAGATGATGAAACTGAGCGCGGAACAGGAAGCCGCTTTTACCGGTATCGTAAATCGGTACTATGAAAAGATACTCAAATTCTGCTATTATGCGCTGGGCGGAGACCAAGCCGAAGATTGCGCTCAGGATATTTTCCTCATCCTCTATGAGAAGATGGGCGGGCTCCGCGACTATGACAGGATAGGCGGCTGGCTGTACAAAACGGCGGGAAATGTTTCCAAACAGTACGCCGCCTCCCGCCGGAATGAACGCGAAAAATTTGCCGCCCCTTCCGTGAACTTTGCGGCGGGCGGGGATGGAGTATCGCTTCTTGACTGTATCGCCGCCAAAAGTCCTATAAAAAGCGAGGAAGAGCGTATCGCCGAGGAAAGGGCGATAGCCTGGGCGGACGGTGAAATCAGGAAACGGCTCAAGGGCGATAACGAGCGTGTTCTAGAACTCGCCTTCAGGCAAAAGCAGCCGCTTGCGGAAGTGGCCGCCCGGCTCGGCATAAGCCTCGGCGCGGCAAAGTCGCGGGTGAGCAGGCTACGGCAAAGAATCAACGCCCTTGCCCGGGAATTGCTGGAGGATTGGACAGGAGTATACCATGGCGCAAAAGACTAAAGGGTTATACGGCGGCGTAAGGAGTTTCATAAGCGCTTTATGTTGCCCCAAATGCGGTAAAGAATACGATCACCTGAAGATTCAGCACATCTGCGAATGCGGCGGCCCGCTGTTGGCTGTATATGATATGCCCCAAGCCGGAAAGCACCTTAGCCCGGAACTGTTGAAAGAACGGCCCCCAAACCTCTGGCGTTACCGCGAACTCTTGCCGGTACTGGATGCGGCCAACATCGTATCTCTGGGGGAAGGCTTTACCCCCCTCACGCCCCTGCCGCGGCTGGAAGAACGATACGGCTTTGGCAGCCTGTACCTGAAAGACGAAGGTGTCATCCCCACCGGAACCTTCAAGGCCAGGGGCGCCGCGGTAGGGATATCCAAGGCCAAAGAGTTGGGGGTGCGCCATATAGCCATGCCGACCAACGGCAATGCCGGAGCCGCTTGGGCGGCCTATGCCGCCCGCGCGGAAATTGAAGCCCATATCGTGATGCCCGAAGCCGCCCCCCTCATCACCCGCACCGAATGCGCCGCCGCCGGCGCCAAAGTACTTATGGTAAAGGGACTCATCAGCGACTGCGGTAAAATCATAGCGCGGGCGATTGCCTCCCGCGGCTGGTACGACGCGAGTACGCTGAAAGAGCCTTACCGTATTGAGGGTAAAAAAACCATGGGCTACGAGATAGCGGAACAACTCGGCTGGAAGATCCCCGATGTCATCGCCTACCCTACCGGAGGCGGCGTCGGCATCATCGGCATATACAAGGCGCTTTGTGAGATGCGGACCCTGGGCTGGATAGGGGAAAAATTCCCCCGTCTTGTCGCGGTACAGGCCGAAGGCTGCGCCCCCATAGTGCGGGCCTTTGAAAAAAACGCGGGGAAAAGCGAATTCTTCCCCGATTCAAAAACCGTCGCCTTCGGCATCAATGTCCCCAAGGCTTTTGGAGACTTTTTGGTGCTGGACGGTCTCTATAAAACCGCGGGAACCGCCGTGTCTGTAACGGATGGGGAAATAATCGAGTCTCTGAAGGAACTCGCCTCCGCCGAAGGCGAGTTTGTCTGCCCCGAAGGGGCCGCCGCCTTTGCCGGCATCAAAAAACTACGCGCTCAAAACTGGATCCGGGCGGACGAGTCTGTAGTACTGCTGAACACCGGTGCGGGTATCAAGTACCCCCATACCCTGAACTTCGATATCCCGTTCTGTTCTCTAGATGGAAACATTTAGAAGCCGGCGGGTGTTGAACCATGAACCAAGGCGGGCATTTTTTACCCGCCTTGCGGTTCAACGCCGCGCGTTTACCTAACAACCCCCTTTTCAACGACCACCGACTCGGGGTCAACGGTGTTTCCATAGATCGGGCGCAGGGCGGCGTCATAGGCATCGTGGAAGAAACGGTCCCCCAGGTTGTTTTGGATCTCATGGTTGATCCAGTCCCGAAGCTCCGTGTTGCCCTTCCGCACAGCCGGGGCAATGGTGTCAAGGCTGCCTATAGACTCAATGGTTGTGGTAAAACCGGGATTTTCAACCGCCCATGCAAAGAGGAGGGTGTTATCCTGGGAGAGAGCGGCGCCCCGTCCGTCCTTCAATGCGTTAAAGGCATCGGAGATTTCATCGTACTTTTGAAGGGTGATTTGCGGGTAGTTTTCGGCAAAGTAGGTTTCCGCGGTGGTTCCCTTGATGATGATAAGCTCCTTGCCGCTGAGCTGGGAAATGTCCTTTATCGGCGCCGAATCGGGGGAGACTATACCCAGCGCCACCTTCATGTAGGGCAGGGCGAAATCCACCGCTTCGGCTCGGGCTGGAGTTACAGTGAAGTTAGCCAGGATAATGTCAACTTTGTCGGATTGTAGGAACTCCACCCTGCTCGCCGGTACTACCGGAACGAATTCGATAGCATTCTCGTCCCCCAAAAGATCCTTGGCCAAACGGTGAGCGAGATACACGTCGTAACCCTGGTTGACGCCCCGTTCATCCACATAGCCGAAGGGCTTCTTGTCCGTAAAGATACCGATGCGTATCTTTCCGTTTTGCTTGATCCGGTCGATCGCGCCGCCCGAATCCTTCTTTCCGCCGGCAAAGACGGAAACCGTTACCGCAAAAGCCAATACTGCAAAAATCAGCTTTTTCATTTTTTATCCTCCTATAGGAAAAATAAGAATTAGGTATAAATTAACCGTTATACCAGCGGATTGTTCTACCTTTCTTAAACAGACTCGGCTTTAAACTCGAATATGTTCAAAAACCGCGCCGCCCGCTCTGTTTTCGGCTTGGAAAAAAAAGAGTCCGGGATGTTTTCTTCAACAATTTCCCCTGAATCCATAAAGATGACACGGCTTGCCACCGCCCGGGCAAATTGCATTTCGTGGGTAACGATTATCATAGTCATCCCGCTGTTCGCCAGAGTGAGCATCACGTCCAGCACCTCCCTGACCATCTCCGGGTCCAGGGCGGCGGTAACCTCGTCAAAGAGCATTATCTCAGGCTCCATCACCAGCGCCCTGATGATAGCGACCCGCTGTTTCTGCCCCCCCGAAAGCTGGCGTGGAAAAGCCCGTTCTTTTTCCGCCAGCCCTACCCGTTCCAGAAGCAGCCGGGCGGAGCGTTCCGCCTCCCCGCGTTCCCGCTTCTGCACTTTAAGGGGGCCCAGGAGTATGTTTTCCAGCACCGTCATGTGTGGAAAAAGGTCGTAACTCTGAAACACCATGCCCACTTTCTGCCGGATAAGCCGCCAGTCGGTCTTATCCGCCGGTTTACCCGTACTGATGACTTCGCCGTCCAGCCGTATCACTCCCTCCTCAATCCTCTCGAGTCCGTTCATGCAGCGCAACAGGGTACTCTTGCCGCACCCCGACGGCCCCAGTATGACCAACACCTCTTGTTTTTCTACGCTGAGGGAGATGTCTCTCAGCACCGTCACGCCGTCAAAGCGTTTGTTTAGACGTTCAATTTCCAGTAAGGCCATCAGCCTTGCCACCTTTGTTCGAGCCGTTTTGAGAAATGGGATATAGGCATACAGATAAAAAAATAGAGAAAGAAGATAAGCCCGTAAACCCAAAATGCCGTAGTAGGCCGTTTCAAATAATTCATCTCGATAACCTGCTGCCCTACTTTGAGTACCTCCACCACGCCTATCATCACCACCAGCGAAGTAGTCTTTATCATTCTGGTAGTCAGATTGATCGCCCCCGGCAGGAGTCGCCGCAGCGCCTGGGGAATGATGATATGCCGGTAGAGTTGGGGCTTTGTCAGCCCCAGTGCGTAACCGCTCTCGTACTGGTGCTTCTGCAAACTGGTAACCGCCCCGCGAACTATGTCCCCCATTTCGGCGGCGCCCCAGAGGGTGAACACCAGCACCGAGGCGGCCTCGCCGCTTAAATTGATATGCAGGTTCATAGAAAGGCCAAAGTAAAAGATGAAGAGCCACACGAGAACCGGAATAATACGCATCGTCTCCAGGTAGAGACGGCAGAAGAACACTATGACCCGGTTCCGGCTTGTCATCAGGATGCCCGTCAGCGTTCCCAAAAGCATGGCGAAGGCCGCCGAAACTAGGGAAATTCGCAGAGTCACCAGCAGTCCCAGCAGTATGCGCTGTAAGTTTATCCCTTCAAAGAGGACGCTAAACCCCATGTTCCCCATAGCGCAGCCTCTTTTCCGCGAAGCGAAACAAAAACGAAAGGGGTAAAAGCAGAAGCAGATACCCCGCCACCAGCATAGTAAGGGCTTCGTTGGTCTTGTAGTACATCCCTATAAGATCTTTAGCCACGGAAGTCAAATCAGCCAAGGCGATAATGCTGACCACGCTGGTTTCTTTAAGAAGGAACAGCACATTCGCCCCCAGTGAAGGCATAGCCACAGACAAGGCCTGGGGCAGCACAACGTACCGTATGAGCTGGGTTCGGGAGAGCCCTATGGAAAGCCCTCCCTCAATCTGGTTCACGCCTATGGCTTCAAGCCCTCCCCGAAAAGCCTCGGCCATGTAGGACCCGCCCAAAAAAGTAAGGCCTATCACCGCGCAGGTAAAGGATTCAAACCTGATACCTACCCGCGGCAGTCCGAAATAGAGGAAAAATAGCTGAATCAGAAGCGGCGTATTCCGCGACAATTCGATATAAACCCCGCTGAGGGGGCTCAAAACCGGAACGCGGTAATACCGGAAGAGGGCGCATAAAAGCCCCGCAGCCAACGAAAACACCACGCCCAGAAAGCACAATCTGAGGACCAGCACGATGGCCGAGAGGTAGAGCGGGGTAAACCGCAGTATAAATGCCGTATCCAAATCAAAACACCCTATAAAACCTATTGATATTATAAGATACATTATCGGATCACTTTCCTGTTGTCAAGGAGCTTTTTGCGGATATATTTTTTGCGGATAGCGGATAATAGCGGTTTCCGGTATTATATTTTTTTGCAACTTTTTACAAAAACTGTGAGTCATACTGTAGGGGACGGATAATGGAAAAACAAGAAACGCGGGATTCCCTTATCAAAGGCATAGAGCAGGAATTACAAAAAGACGCGGCAGCCGTTGACGGCGATTTTATTGACCGCTGGATAGACGAGTTATGCGCGCTGGACGGCGTCTCTCCGCCGAAACTCAGCTATAACGCGCCGCTTGCCGCCGCCCGGGCTATCCGCGCCCGCGCCGCCTGGAGGCGCCGGAATGAGGAGGCTGCCCGGTCGCGGAAACGCCGGTTTACCCGCCGCGCGGTACGCGGGGCGGCGGCGGTGGCTTGCGCGTTCCTATTTTTCATTTCCGCCAACTACCTGACCACCCTCGCGACCGGCTCCTGCCTTCCCTCCAAAGCCGGCATAGAGATCTGCTGCGGGACGCGATTCTGCCGCTGCGAAACAGCCAAAGCGGATGAGTAAAAACGCTGCCATCCCTAATAACTCTAGAAGATTGTATGGTCCAAAGTCCGGCGCGAAATTCGCGCTGTACCTACGGAGAAAAGTTTAAGCGCCGTGGGTATCATTGAATAAGGGTAATATGCGGCAACGAGTTTTATTGAGATCAATGGTAACCAAAGCGCCTTTCTCAAGCTCAACCGCCAGTTTTTGTACGGCAGAAATGACCAAACCGGCGGAGCTATCCGGGCTGACATCGCCCATACGGATCTGTATAACACTCGGCTTGTCGTTATGGGTTGCGGCAAGTATGGAGCCGAAATCAAGGTCATGGGTAAGCACGAGGAAGTCATTAGCCATGGCATAGTCTATTATTCGGCCATTCTGGTTTAATACCCCGCCGCTTGCGGCGGCTCAAGAAATACATCGCTTTCACAATTTGGTATTAAACCAGACCATATTATAAATTTCCTATACGAACGAACCTCCGCTGAAATAAAACTTTTATTAAAGATACCGCAGGGCTTGCCCGGCGGAGGTTCATTCGCCTTAGCGGTTAAATTTCAGGCATTGAAATAGCGGCGCCGCCGCCTTTATCATCACAACATCGCCGAAACCAAGCGGTTTTGCAAGTTTGTCGAACAGCGTCTTCACAGGGCGCGGCGCGGAACCCGCCGCAAGGCCGCCCCATGTAACGGTTTTTTCGATATGAAAGCCCTCCTCGCGAAGCAGGCGGGAGATGGTTTTCACGGAAAATAGATACAGGTGGTCAAAAATAGCCGAGCGCCATTTATTGGCATAGAGACGCGCCTGAAAACCGGTGCAGTTAGGCGTGGTAAGGAGGAGATGTCCACGCGGTGTCAGTATGCGTCGCGTTTCCGCAAGAAAGGAGTGCGGGCGGCGCAGATGTTCTATGAGGTGAGAGGCTATGATCACGGAAAAGCTACCGGTAGGGAATTGATTTTCTTCGAGCGGACGCTCGTGAATAGTCAAGCCGCGCTCACGCCGGGCGTATTCCGCCTGTTTTCCGTTAATCTCTACGCCTTCCGCCCGCCAGCCCCGCCCGGCTAGATAGCCGAGCAGCGCTCCGGTAGCGCAGCCTATATCGAGAACGCGGCGTTCTTCCGGCCTCAAGCCTTCCTCAATCGCGTAAAAACCGGCATCCGCCAGCGCAAGCAGTCCCAGGTTGAAAAAAGCCTTTTCATTTTCAAGTTCGTATTCAAAGTAATCCGCCCCGCTGTACCGCCTCTTTACCGCCGCCTCGTCGGGCTGGGGATTCATCTGTACAAGAGAACAGCGTTTGCAACGGACATAAGCAAAGCCGGCGCAACGGAGATACGGAACAAAATCCTCACCGTCGCACAAGGCGCAGGGTATTTTGAGCCGCGCCTCGTCTTGAACCGGGGTTGACCATGTTTTATACATTTAATAAGACTGTTGAGCCGGTTTCAAAACCCTGTTGGGGTTTTTCACCGGCTCTTGTAGTTTTCATTTGCCGCCTATGAACTTCAGCAGATCCACCACACGGTTGGAGTAGCCCCATTCATTGTCGTACCAGGATACGATTTTGAAGAAACGTTTTTCGCCGGGTAGATTGTTTTGCAACGTCGCAAGGCTGTCGTAAATTGAGGAGTGCATATTGTGGATTATGTCGGTAGATACGATTTCTTCGTCCGAGACATCAAGAACGCCCTTTAGATAAGTCTTTGACGCTTCTTTCAGTTTTTTGTCTATCTCTTCGATAGAAGTGTCGCGGGTAGAACGGAATGTCAGGTCCACGACCGAACCTGTAGGCGTCGGGATACGGAAACTCATGCCTGTAAGTTTGCCTTTTGTTGACGGGAGAACCTCGCCCACGGCTTTGGCCGCGCCCGTAGTTGACGGAATTATGTTGACAGCCGCGGCCCTGCCGCCGCGCCAATCCTTGTTTGAAGGCCCGTCGACGGTTTTCTGCGTCGCGGTGTACGAATGTATGGTTGTCATGAGGCCGGTTTCAATGCCTATGCCTTCTTTTAGTACTACATGAACCAGCGGCGCAAGGCAGTTTGTCGTGCAACTTGCGTTTGAGATAACATGATGTTCGCCGGCCTTGTACTCGCCCTCGTTCACGCCCATTACAAAAGTTTTTACCGGTTTTGAGGGGTCGGCGGATTTAGCCGGGGCGGAAATGATAACTTTTTTGGCGCCCGCCTCTATGTGGCCGTAAGCTTTTTCATTTGGGTATATGCCGGTTGATTCTATCACATACTCAACGCCAAGTTCCTTCCACGGGAGCTGTGCCGGGGTAAGCCCCTTGCCGGAAATACATTTAATTTCATGTCCGTTCACGACAAGTGTATCTTCGCCTTTAACGCCTATATCGGCTTTCATCCGCCCCTGCGTTGAATCGTACTTTAATTGGTAAGCGAAATATTTTGCATCGGTTGAAATATCAACGACCGCCACTACGTTAATTTTGTCTTTTCCAAGCAACCCCTGATCGACAAGCGCTTGAAACACGAGACGCCCTATGCGTCCAAAGCCATTTATGGCAACTTTCATAAAAAACCTCCGTATGGTTATTTTTTTCAACGTATAAGGAACGGCATCTTTAGTCAAGCCGTTGCCAGAGCCGGTGGCCTAATATACAAACAGGTGTTTTACGAAAAAACTTCGGCGGTAAATGTATACAGGCGCGCACCGTCCGCCCTGTACGATTCGGGCGGGAGTCCGGCTTTTTCACAGATATGGTAAAGGTATTGCTCCCTGTTCCAGCCTTGTTCGACGGGAACTTGGGGAAGAAACACGCCAGCCCTGCCCCTATGAACGAGATACAGGCCGTGTACGCCGATCTCCACGGAGGCGGGATCGTTACAGAGTTCCATCGGGGAAAGCACGGAGATTTCTATATCGCAGCGCTGCCATTCATCCTTTGTAAGCGGCGGAAAACGCGGATCGCCGAAAGCCGCCTGTATCGCCATGATGCGGACAGTTTTTTCCAGAGTATCATCGGAAGTCATTCTTCCTATGCAGCCACGCAGCCTTTGCGCCTCCCCGCATCTTTCATGCAGCGTAACAAACGCGCCGCGCTTTTGCAAAAGCGGGGAATCTTTACTCGGCGGCGCCGCGCCCGCACGTTCATAACGAGGTTCCCGCTTCTCTAATTTTGCGAGAATTGTTTCCCGTGCATAGTAAAGCAACATATTTTTTTCATCGTCTGTAATGATAAATTTCAATTTACGTTACCCCCGTGGTTTTAACTTTTGAATAATCACGCTGGAAAAGGTAATGCAGAGACGCATTCGCGTATACCTGCCTCCGGCAGGTATACGCCCCTGTTAGTCGGACTCGCTTTCTGAAGAAAAAATTGAATCGTTAGACTGCGAGTCCGGTTTTTTGCCGGGTTTGCGTCCCCGTTTTTTGGCGGGGGTGGTGGAAACGGCATCCGCCGCCGGTTTTTTGCCGGGTTTGGGTCCCGGCTTTTTTGGCGCGGCGGCGGATGTTTTTGCCGAGCCTTGACCTTTAGGTTCTTTGACGGCCTTCTTCAGTTCCTTGATGCGTTGCTGAAGTTCCACGTTCGCTTTTGCTTCGGCAAGCGCGGCTTTTTTCTGGAGGTCAATCCAGAAATCAGCGGTGGTACCGAATTTTTTTGCGAGAAGCAGGGCGATCTCAATTGAGATTCTCTTTGAACCGTCAAGAATCTTTTTGAATGTTGTCGCATTCTGCCCAATATCAACGGCCAATCCGCTTACAGACAGATTGAATTCCTTGATATACTTTTCCAAAACCGCCCCCGGCGTTTTGCCTGAGACCTTTCCTGTTGAGGCCTTTGCCATAAGTTACATCTCCTTGTAAAAAATAATTTTTGATTTGTCATGGAATACATCCTGACATCTCTATTTAATAAATATGATAGCATTGATTAAAAAATAATAGCAAGCATTTTTATTTGTTTTTTACAATATTTTATAAAAAATTCCCAAAAATCCATACACATTTGTTTACAATAATCAGCGTAAACTCCGCCGCCGCCAGATGGGAGCCGGCGCCGGCAAATCGTGTTTAAGGTTGATACCGGAACAAAATGCGGCTATGTCATTTTTTATAGCGTATATATATCTGTTTACTCCCATTGTTTTGGGTTACTTCTTCGATTTCAAAATCAGGAAGTGAACGGAAAAGATCCCCAAGTTTCTTGAAACCGTAATTGCGCGGGTCGAATTCACTTGAACGGTTTGCGATTTTCTGCCCTACGCTTCCAAGATACGCGCGTCCCGACTCATCCGCAAGGTCTTCAACCGCGTCCCGTAGCAGTTTTACAAGGCGTTTATCAACCTTAAAATCCTTCCGTGTTTTTGCCGCCGGTTTTCCTTCATCGTCATCCGTCTGAGCATCGCGGAGTATTTCCGTGTATATAAACTTATCGCAGACGGCGACAAACGCGCGCGGCGTCTTCTTTTCGCCAAACCCGTATACTTTAAGGCCGCTTTCGCGCAGGCGCGCGGCGAGGCGCGTAAAATCCGAATCGCTGGATACGATGCAAAAACCGTCGAGTTTGCCGCTGTAAAGCAGATCCATCGCATCAATGATCATCGCGCTGTCGGTAGCGTTTTTCCCGCTCGTATACGAAAACTGTTGTATAGGTTGTATCGCGTGATCAAGAAGTTTTTCTTTCCATGAACGCAGATGCGAGTTCGTCCAGTCTCCGTATATGCGTTTTATGCTCGCGCTTCCATACTTAGCGACCTCGTCAAGAAGCCCCTCAATATTAACGGACTGGGCATTGTCCGCATCGATAAGAACGGCAAGTTTCGCCTGATTAAGCGAATTTTCAACCGCTGAAAATGGTAATAATGGCATAATTTCTCCTACTATATAATTTAATTCCCGTTAATTTGAAAAAATTGACTGCTTTATACGGCGGATTACACGTATTTTTCCCATGGGAATCTTTACGCAATCCGGTGATACGGCATAACCATCCAATTCGTAGCCGTCGGGCAGTTTGAGCGATAAAGTTAATTCATCCTCCGCTTTTTCCAACGCAAGCGGCGCGCCTCTTATACATTTTTCTGCCCCGCTCAGATTCTCTACGATAATTTCAAGCGTTTCATTTGAAATTATCGCCTGTTTTACAAGGGCAAGTTTTCCGTGATAATCAAGTCCGTGAGCCTCGCGTTTTTCGTACCGTATGAAAGCCCCGTTTAACTGCCGCTCTGAAATTATCAAGCGCCGTTCTATGCGTGCGGCAAGTTCTTCCCGTTCCATTTGAGAAGGCTTTAGCTCATTAAGCGCCGCGCGGAAATGTTTCTTGCGTTTTTCGGCGCGCCTGTAAACATCGCCGCGGGCAGACTCCCCCGCGGAGCGCGGCGTGGGAATCCGTCCCCTGAATTTTCCCGCCAGTGACTCCGTCTGCGGCGTGATAGAATCAAAAAAAGGAAAAGTCCTTTTTTGGATAGCGTGTTTTGCCATTGCGCGTGGTTCGGATATTATATCGACTCCGGCATTTTTTAACATCGCCGCCGCCTCGTCCCTGTCGGCAATATCAAGCAGAAACACGCCAGGTGAAGGGGAAAAAGCGATATGCGAAGCAAATGGTTCTGTTTGCGCTATATAACGCCGTCCCTCAGACAATACAATGCTCACTCCCTCAATAATAACAACTTCAGAGTGTCTTTTTTGCCATTCGTCAAGAGTCTCCCTCAAACACGTGTCCGTGCGCCCCGAAGAAAGTTCCGTCAAAAGTTCAAACATCGCCCCGCTGTCCACGCCGTTGTTAAAACCACGCGCGGCGGATTCCCGCGTAACGCTGAATTGTACTGATGTCTTTGCATCGTCAACTTCACAAAAAGCGGCGAGCGCAGCCGCGCCGGTGAACGATATTTCCGGCAAAAGAATAAATGAAAAAACAGAATTGAACGCTATTACCCCCGTGTTACTGCCGCAGGGAATAACGCCGTCGTCTCCGGTACGGTCTATATTTCGTCTCCGGTATCCGTCCTGTACTTTTAATAACAATCCCGTTTTTTCAAGCGCCGCTATCAAAACGGCGGATTTCAGTGGCTCATCCGCCGCGGTAGTATTTTCCGGGTATTCCGCTGCCGTTATCATAATAATCCTCCTTAACGCCGTGACAGGATAGCATTTATCCGCAACAAGCAGATTTAAGAGCGCGGCGGCGGCGGCAGCTATACGCCGTATAAATCTTTTTTGAGGAAGCAGCGCGCCGCCCGCGACTGTAAGGCTGATATAAACGCCCGCGGCGCAGTACGCGAAACGTTCAAACTCCGTTAAAGCGGCAAAGTCCTGAAATTTTTGCCCTGTATAATCAAACGGCGCTTCCGTCAGAATGCCTATATGCCGCAAGGCCGCCGCAAAAACATCCGCGCCAGGCGGAAATATTTTTTGAATCCTTTGCATCAGATTCTTTCGCGGGGTTCCATCGCTCTTTAATACAACCCTCTCCGGCGCGATAAACGTTAAAAAAGCCGCCAAAAATATGTCGTTAAAAACACCCGTACCGGGACCGGAACATTCCGCGGTATACGGAAACAGGACGGCGCTGTCCGCCGCGAAAGGGAGGAGTATTTTTTTAAAAAGCGGGTTAAGCGAAAGGCGGTTCTTCCCGCCTTCCTTTACCACGTAAACTATCAGGCGTTCCTCAAGGTTGATCAAAAGCGAGTCCAGTTCCGCATACGTGTATTCCCCGCTGAAAAACGCCGTCAAATCGCCGCGGCACGGTTCATTAAGCGCTGCAATGGCGGCAATTACCTTATGATCATCGCCGTCAATATACGCGGAAACCGTTTTTTTTATATCTTTGTCCGCAAGAAAAGCCGAAAGTTCATCCAGCAGCCGCTGTTTATTGAACGGCGATCGTATGTTCCCCAAAATACTGCGCACAAGGTCAAAAAATCGCGTATCAGGCAACGTTATCAAGGACGTTTTCCATTGTTCTACGGAGCGAAACGCTGTATTTGAAGAATCCATTTGCCATTATTTATACTAAAAATAACAAACTTATTAAAGGGGGACAAACGCCGCTTCGTTGACAATATTTCGAATATCGCTATAATATAACTATCTCTAAAAGCGTGGATGCGTTTCAGGGATACCGTTTT
>JAIRMY010000148.1 GCA_031258335.1 Spirochaetaceae bacterium
GGCAGAGGCTCTGTTGGATGGCGGGTACCGCGCCGAGGGACTCGCGGATATAGACGAGCTTTTTGCCGAACTCCGCCGTGTGCTTGACGGCGTTTTCATACTCAAGGAAATATCGCCGCGCTCCCTCGACTATATAATGAGCTTTGGGGAGAGGCTGGCCGCCTCGTTGGTAGCGCGGTGTTTCAAGGCGCGGGGGGTGGAGGCGGAGTACCTCGATTCGCGGACGCTGATCAAGACGGACAACAGGCATGGCGGGGCAAAGGTTTTCACGAAAGAAAGCTATAAAAACATAAAAAACTATATTTCAGGGCATCAGGCGCTGCAAATTGCCGCCGGATTCATCGCGTCAACACGGGATGGAACCACTACTACGCTGGGACGGGGCGGTTCGGACTATACAGCGGCTATTTTCGGGGCGGCGCTGGACGCGGAGAGGGTGGAAATTTGGACGGATGTTGACGGAATCCTCACGGCAGACCCCAAAATGGTGAAAAATGCCTTTTGCATAGACGAAATTACCTATTCCGAAGCGGTAGAGATGTCCCATTTTGGGGCAAGAGTCCTCTACCCGCCCACTGTTCAGCCTCTGCTTGAAAAGAAAATCCCTATATGGATAGGCAACAGCGCCAACCCCGAAGCAAAAGGCACACTGATTTCCGATAAAAAAGCGGATAACAAGTGGCCGGTGCGCGGTATAAGCTCGCTTGGAAACATCGCGCTTGTCAACGTGCAGGGAACGGGCATGGTCGGCGTAGCCGGTTTTTCGTCCCGTCTATTTGGCGCTCTTGCGCGGCGCGGAATCAGCGTAATACTGATTACCCAGGCTTCCAGCGAACATTCTATCTGCTTTGCCGTAGCGCCGCATGATACGGAAGAAGCGCTTACCGCCATTGACGAAGAGTTCGCCCTTGAGGTGCGCAACGGGCTGCTGGAAAAACCGGCGGCTGAACAGAACCGTGTCATAATAGCCGTCGTAGGTGAAAACATGAAGAGCACCTCCGGCATAAGCGGCAAAGTTTTTTACGCGCTGGGCCGTAACGGGGTAAACGTGGCTGCCATAGCCCAGGGTTCGTCCGAGATAAACATATCGGCGGTAGTGGCAATACAGGACGAGGCCAAGGCGCTGAACGCCATACACGAAGCGTTCTTCCTGTCCGGTACGCGCTCCGTCAACCTATTTCTAGTAGGCTGCGGCTTGATTGGCGGCACGCTGCTGGAACAGATAGCCCTACAGAAAGAAACGCTGGCGGACCGCTACAAGATACGGATAAATATATGCGGCCTCGCCAATTCACGCGGCATGATACTCGACGAGGCCGGCATAGACCCGGCCCGCGCCAAAGAGATGCTCGCCGCAGCTACTGAGCCTTTTGACATTGACGGTTTTGTACGTAAGATGAAAGATTTTAACCTGCCTAATAGTTGTTTTTGCGACTGTACGGCGAACGAGGCGGTCGCGGCGGTGTACGAAACGGTGTTGCACGCGGCGATTTCCATCGTAACGCCGAACAAAAAGGCGAATTCCGGCGCGTATGACTATTACAAGAGGCTCACCGGTTACTCCCGCGACAGGGGTATCCCGTACCTGTACGAGGTTACCGTATGCGCCGGCCTGCCGGTAATATCCACGCTCCGTGACCTGAGCCTGTCCGGCGACAAGGTTTCGCGTATTGAAGCCGTGCTTTCCGGAACCTTGAGCTTTATTTTTAACAATTTTGATGGGAAAAAACCATTTTCCGCCCTTGTCCGCGAGGCAAAAGCTAAGGGGTACACAGAGCCTGACCCCCGCGACGACCTTAACGCCATGGATGCGGCGCGAAAGGCACTGATTCTCGCCCGCGAATGCGGCCTCCCGCTGGAATTTTCGCAAGTTAGCATAGAGCCTATACTGCCTGAAGCCTGCTTCAAGGCCCCTGATGTGGAGGCGTTCTTTACGGAACTGGAAAAATCTGACGCCGCTTTTGAAGAACGCCGCGCCGCCGCCAGCGCCGGGGGCGCGGAACTTCGTTACATAGCGGTGATAGAGGCAGGCTCCGCCCGGATAAGCCTATGCGCCGAACCTCCGGCAAGCCCGTTCCGCTCCCTTGTCGATTCGGATAACATCGTGGTGATCACCACCGGGAGGTACAGCAAGCTGCCCATGGTGATAAAGGGTCCGGGCGCAGGAGCGCAGGTTACCGCCGCCGGAGTCTTTGCCGACATAGTAAGGATAGCCCGCGCTCTTGTTTAACGCCGCCTGGCTGGTTTTCATACTTATAACACACCTATTGTTTCCATAGCTAAAGTAGTATAAAATAGCTAGCGGATAACAGGAAGAAATTGCGGCTTATCCGAAGCAGGGAGAGGGTGTCCCGCCGGAAGCGCTGGAAAATCTACAAGTAACGGAGGCGGCGTTGTGATTACAATACAAGGCAAGGGTGTTTCGAGCGGTATCGCATTAGGACGCATAGTATTCTTTCAACGGTCAAATTTTATTGCCGAAAAGAAAGCGGTTACCGATACCGCGGCTGAAGTCGAGAGGTTCAAGACGGCATGTCTCAGCGCGGCCGCACAGTTGGATGAGTTGGCTACCACGACGGCGGACAACGTGGGCAAAAAGAACGCCATGCTGTTCGAAATTCACCGTATGATGTTGTTCGATACCGATTATACCGACCCAGTCATTGAGCTTATCGAGAGGCAGCGGGTCTGCGCCGAGTACGCGGTGTCCGAGTCAGGCGGACGGCTCGCCCAGGATTTTGCCGAGATGGACGATGAATACATGAAGGAGCGGGCGCTAGATATCCGGGATGTTTC
>JAIRMY010000240.1 GCA_031258335.1 Spirochaetaceae bacterium
GCCGGGGGGGGGGCCCCCCCCAACGGCGTATATTTTGCATTTACGCCCCAACCTTACCGGAATTCCCGGGTCAAAATGAAAACCCGTCCTTAGAAAGCGGTATCCCCGCAAATTTAAACCGCAAAGACTATCCTAAAGACAAGGTAAACCCCTCCGCGCCAAAGAGTCGGCGTATCAGCGCCTCACCCACAAATAGAACACAGCGCGGACTCTTAATTTTGACGGCGGAAAAGACCGCGCGTGCGTAAAGCACAAAGGAGAAAATTATGACAAAAAAAAAAAATTTTAGGCATTGCGTTGGCGGCGGCGGTACTTGCCGGGTGCGGGGGCAGCAATCCCCCCGCTGATTTCAGGTGGAAAAACGAAGGCGGCGGAGTAACCATCACCCGCTATGCGGGAACATCCCAGAGCGTGAAGATCCCCGCCAAATTGGACGGCAAACGGGTAACCGCCATCGGGGAGGAGGCGTTCTTCGTCAATCAACTGACCAGCGTTACCATCGGCGCGGCGGTTGATGTGTACAACTACGGGGGCTACGCTTCATTCGACGGCGACTTTGCTGAGGTGTACAACCGCGGCGGGAGGCAAGCGGGGACGTATCTGTCGTCCGACGGCACGTATTGGAGAAAGCAGTAGGGGAAAAGCGCGGGAAATCCCGCGAAGGAGTATTTACGAAAAACGTCCGCTGATTGCGCTGATTAACGCGGATTTTGGGCTTTTTTAATCAGCGAAAATCCGCGTAATCTGCGGATAAATTTTAAAATGCCGTAGGGCAAAGGAGTATTTATGACAAATAAAAAGAAAGTTTTAGGTAGTGCGTTGGCGGCGGCGCTGCTGGCATCCTGCGCTAGCGGAGGCTGGGCTTCCCCGGCGGCTGGCGGCGAGCGGGCGGCGGATTATTACTTGTAAGGAGAAAATTATGGCAATAGAAACAAAGTACGTTACCACAGGGGTTGGGAATGAAGAAAAAGCGATAACGCTTTGGCAGTCTTTCGGATGGAAACTGAAAGATGATAAATACACCAGAATAAGAGATAGAAGCATTAGTTATTCAAGTTTGACGTTTGAACGTGATATGGAAATAAAAAACTATACTGAACTGAAGGCGCTCGAAGATGAGTATAACGCCTCAGTACCAGTGTATCCCGATGAACCCCGATTCGGATGGCTTATACTCATTGTTTCCACCATTCTTCTGTATGCGGCTACACAAGAATTTTCTATATGGCTGCTGATTCCTGGAATTGTCATTGCTCTAGTTAGGCACATGATATATAAGGAAAAGTATGCGGACGCAAATGAAATGAAGACCTCCCTTGAAGGGAAACGCGAGGAGGTTTGCAGAAAAGCGCGAGCTCTGTTATAAAGGACGGCGGGAGAGACCGTGTGCGGAATTGTCCGCAAAAACATTATCATGAGGAAACAAATGAATTATTGGGACGAAGTTAAACGGATTCAGATCAAGCTGAAATCCGCGCTCGTTATCGGAACCGCGGAGGCGACCGGTATAATCGAAGGCATCACAGGAAAGCTGGGGTATTTCTTTTACGTTGACGGAAGCGTTTGGCATTCCGACTCGCGGGAAAACATATTCCGTATGATTGTGGGAATTGAAAAAAAAGGCGGGCATGAGGCGGAGGTAGCAATGTTAAAGGATATATACAAAGACGCGAAGGAATATGTTGCCGCCGAACAATTAACAGCCGGTGAGATAGCCGATAATGCGGTGGCCATTGAGCAGGTTGTCCGCCAACTTGATGTTGAAACAGATGCCTATATAAAAGCGCACAAAGCCAAAGGACGGGCTTAACTATGGAAATTCGAAATTATTCCGGCGGCAGAGTCGGTTACACAGCCGGGAATGACATCAATGATACTTCTAGCAACAGAATCGGTTATTTCGAAAGAAACGACATCAAGAATTTTTACCGCAGCAGGGCCGGCTATGTCGAAGGCGGCGGCGTAACGAATATTGAGGCAGGTTTGGCATTGTTGACGCTTTCATCGTAAAAGCAGGGAAAATGTCATAAGGAGTATAAAAATGAAAAACAACAACAAATTGTGCGCGGTGTGGGTGGCGACGGCGCTGCTGGCATCCTGCGCGAGCGGAGGCGTGGCTTCCCCGGCGGCAGGCGGCGAGCGAGCGGCGGCGGACGTGGATGTCCGGGCGGCTGGCGGCAAGCAGGCGGCGGCGGTCGTGGATGTCCCGGCGGCGGGCCGGGAAACCCCGGCGGACGAGTTGGATGCCGCGATCAGGGAAACCTCGGATTACCTTAATAAGCAGCTTCCAAAGGGGAACAAGCTGGTTATCCTCAACGTCCAGTCGGACTTTCCGGCGCTGTCGGAATACATCATAGACGAGTTGATCGCCAACACGGTGAACGACCGCGTTTTTTCCGTGGTTGACAGACGGCAGCTCGACACGATTCGTGCGGAACTGGATTTCCAGATGTCAGGCGAGGTGGACGATGATACGGCGCAGGAACTGGGGCGTATGGCGGGGGCGCAGAGCATCATCTCCGGCGCGGTTTCCAGAATAGGCGTTCTGTACCGGCTGCGCGTCCGGTCATTGAGCGTACAGAGCGCCGCGATAGAGGGGCAGTTCAACCGGAACATCCCTGACGGCCCCACGGTTTCGGCGCTGGTACAGAGTCAGGCAACCGGCTATGGAAGCGGCGGCGGCTATGGCGGCGGGGCGGCGGCGAAACCGGCGGCGGTCAAACAGCCAGCCCCCGCGCCCGCCCCGGCAGTAAGCGCCGCCGCCGTACCGGTACAGACTGCGCCGGGGACCACGGCTCCCGCGGGAACAACGGTTACCTACAAGATAGGGGACAAGGGGCCGGCGGGAGGCATCGTGTTCTACGACAAGTTCAGCAATGCCGGGAGCTGGCGCTATCTGGAAGCCGCACCGGCGGAGACGGAGCAAAAGTTTCCCTGGGGCAATGTTGATGTGCGTGGAACCAGCACCGCACTTGGGGACGGCAAGCGAAACACCCAACTCATCGTGGAGGAACTACGGAAAGGAAAAATCGGGGGAGCGGCGCAATACTGCGACGATCTTGAGTATGGCGGATATACAGACTGGGTCCTACCCAGCAATGATGAACTTAACCTTATGTACCAGAACCTCAAGGAGAAGGGACTGGGTAGTTTTACAAACGACACATACTGGTCGTCATCCGTTCACGATAATAGTTTTGGTGGTTATTCTTTTGCACAACGCTTCAACGATGGTTTTCGGTTTGGCCTTGATAGTGGTTTTGCAACTGAAAGTGTCAAAAGCCGATCAAACAGGGTTCGCCCCATCCGGCAGTTTTAGGCGGGGGGATTGTCCGGTCATTAACAAAGATGTTACCCGCGAAAGCGGCTATACATACAAAAAATTTTGACTGCGGGAAAGACCGCGAAGGAGAAATGAATGGCAAAGGAAATCAAGTCGATTAATGTATCACCTTCAAATGAGGAGGCGACAATCAATGTTTGGCAATCTTTTGGCTGGCAATTCAAAAGTACTCAGGAAGTAAAAACCCAGGATGTACAGATTTTTACCGGACAGGACAGTGATGGCACTGAACATTATCAAACAACAAAAGGAGAACACTACGTTAAGGTAACATTTGAGCGCGATCCAGCAATGCCGAATTACGCCAGATTGGTGGAATTGGAGGAAACCTATAATATTTCGCCGCCTGTTTCACCAGACCTGCCGTCTGAATTTGGTTGTCTTTGGATGGTTTTAGCACTCATCGGTTTAGTTTTTTTTGTAGTCCCTGGCATTTTAATAATCGTATGGAGAATTACCAGGTCTGCAAAATCGAAAAAGGTCTACGAAGAAGAATTTCTGGCTTATACGGAAAAGAAAAAGCTTTGGGAGCAAACCAGAGAAAAAGCTATTAACGAAGCAAAAACGCTTTGTTAGTAGTTCTGTATAAACATGGCGACTGAAAGAACC
>JAIRMY010000219.1 GCA_031258335.1 Spirochaetaceae bacterium
CCGAACTTTTCAAAGATATACGTTCATTCATCCGTAGCGAGGGCGGGGCTGGCTATGTCAGGCTCAACTTTACGCGGATTGATGACGGCGGCGGCCTCGTTACCCATATCAAATCTGAAGATATTTCCGAGGGTAGCGAACTGTACCTCACGGTAAAGACAGACGCCTATCCCGCGGCGACCATACGCGCGCTGGAACAGGGGGATAACTTCAGGCTGATTAACCCTTCGGCGAAACACCTGCGAATACGCGGCATAAAACTGTCGGAAATGCGTTATCCGCCCCGGTTTTTGCCGGTAATGGACTGGATGCTGTGGTTCAAGCTGGACATTGTCGAATCCGCGAGGGTTTGGCGGTCTATGTGTGAGGAAAAGGGCATGGCAATAGACTATGCCGAGGAGCTTTTTCCCGGTCTTGAAGCGTCCTTATTCATAACTATCATAAATAAATAAAGAGGAGCGTAAATGAAAGCCGTTAACAGTATTGAGACTTTGTGCCGCCCCGTGTTTACCTGCCTGTGCGGTTACTGGCAGTTAAACGAGGCTGGGAATCCGCCGGCAATGGAAAAATTCAGGGAAGACATAGAAAACGCCCTCGAGGATGCAAAGTATGCCGCCGCCTCCAGCCCCGTGCTTTCCCGTGATTATGGACGAGTAGAACTGCCGCTCGTATTCTTTATAGACTACATGGTCAAAGAGGGCAATTTTCCGTTCAAGAATGAATGGCGGGAGTTGGCGAGAAACTATAACGAGCTTTCCGGCGACGAGAAATTTTTCAACCTGCTTTCAAGCGCGCTTGCCGCTCCTGACGCGGGACACACCATACCCGTTTTCTATACTATGCTTGGATTGGGGTTTGATGGAGTCTACGTCAATGACAACAAGTCCATCGAAAAAACGATGAAAGAGTGCATGACGAGGATCAGCGGAGAATTCGATATATGCCATGAACCCATCGTTAGTATTGAAACAGAAAATCGTTTGGCAGAGTCGAAAAAAAATAAGATGCCGCCTTTCTTACGTTCCCTGCGGTTAACGCTGATAGGTTCGTTGATATTTTTGGTAACGGCGTTTATAGTGAACCTTTTTGTATTCCTGGGCGCGACATCCGAATTCAGACGGAACCTGTCCGAAGCGGCGGCCGCGGCGCGGGAATTTGAAATTCAGAGCGGCGGGGCGTCAAATGGGCGGCGGTAGTATTACTTCTTTTATTTCGCGTATTGTCAATCTTGTCAGTACCAATACCCTGGCAAAGGTTATTTTTGTAATCGTTTTGCTTTTGATCGCCTTGTTGGTGCTTCTGCCGCTGATACTCAAATTAAGGCGAAAGCGGATAAAAACAAAAGAGACGCAGAGCCTTGTCCGCGACCTCATGGTGTGGCGGCACGTCGCGCAACTTGCTCAGGGCGGCGAGTCACAGATCAGGGCAAAAAAAGACCTTTCGGATAACATTGTAAAGATAGACGAGCTTTTGAATCAGGGCTTTGAACTGGCGGTCGCGCATAACAAGGGTATGTACGGCATACCCTGGTTCATGCTGCTCGGTGAGCCGCATTCCGGAAAATCATCCCTGCTGAAAGAGAGCGAACTGGATATGATTCCGTCCGCGGTTGAAGCGGAAACGGGACCGGATGTTGAAACAAAGAGTCTTCCTGTCAGAATGTGGCTTAGCGGCAAGGCCGTGGTCTGCGATGTGAGCGGCACCGTTTTTTTCGACCGCTGGCTTGGCGGAAGCAGCGCGGACTGGTCCCATATCGTAAAAGAATTCTGCCGCAGACATTACCGTATGCCGCTGAACGGCGTGATACTTACCATACCCGCCGATGCGCTTTTGGCGGACAGCGGGGATTTGACACGTAAAAAAGCGGTTCTAATGGCGAATGAACTCGCATACTTATTGAACTCAAGCGGTATGCGCCTTCCGTGCTACGTGATCGTAACAAAACTTGATACTGTAGAGGGCTTCAGGGAGTATGTTTACGGAGTCTCAGGCGATATGAGGCATCAGATACTCGGTTTTGACAACGATTCCCAGTTTTATGAGCCGGCTAAGTTCAAAGAACGCTGGGAGGCGTTAATCGAAAGGCTCAGGACGGGCTATAAAAAAAATATGCTGTCCAGGGACATGATGATGCGCCTCTACAGTACGGCGAACCGCATGGAAGTAACCGGCAAAACATTTTTATTCCCTGAGAATTTTGCCGCGATGTATGATAACCTTCACATTTACCTTGACACGCTGTTTAACGAGGATAATTTTCACGGGACCAAAGAAACCGTTTTTGACGGATTATTTTTTGCTTCGGCGACGGATATGGGAGTTTCTATCAGCCCCGACATAGCGGCGCTGGCGGGGAAGGCCGCCGACGATTTCCATATAGCGGGGAAAAAACCGGCTAAGCCGCAGTCTTATTTTATTAGGAATACGCTGCAAAATTTTATTTTCAATCCTTCTCCCAGCGCGGGTTTTACCAGGGGAAAAGCGATAGGCCGCAGCATTCCGGTTTTCGCGCTGTGCGGAATCATCATTGCGTTTGGAAGTATACTTTTTTTCACCGCTGTCGTGAGGAGCGGCGATTTTAAACTATCGTTATCTCCAATAGCGAAGTACTATGCGTCGCTGGCCTCTTCCATGCGTGACGGAAGCCCGGGGAAAAATCCTGTCATCATAGAAAACGACAGCGGATCCGGGTATATCATGAATAATCAGCCGTCCGCATCCTTAAACGGTATTTCTCCCGTGCAATTTTACAACAATGCCGTATCATACAGGAATACCGAGCTTACCCCCGGCATGGGTTTTTTTCTTTCCGGTATGCTGGTGTTTCTTGAACCCAACATGGGTCTGCGCGACAGGCTTTTTATCACAAGTACGCTGTACGGCCCGCTCATCAGAACGCCTATGCTCAAAAGTGTGGGCGCAAAATTTATTAACCAGAGAGACACGCCTCCGGTTCTTGATCAGAAATTACGTTCAGTGATTCAATCCTTTGTCATGCTTGACGCGGTGGACAATTACGACTTTGGCCGGCTGTTCAGATCTAAACCGTATTCCACGGAGGCGATGATAGACTATATCATGCCTGATATATCCAATGATTCCCGTCTTCTGCTTGGCAGCGAATACCACAGGTTTTTGAACAAAAACCTTACGTTTGCATCTGAACGGAACTACATATATTCCAGCGATTTTTTCCAGGCAAAAGTTGCTACGCTTGAAATAATGCTTGCCGACTGGCAGGATTTTTCCGTTTACCCCAATTTGCTTTACGGCAGGTTAAAACGGCTGGTAAATATTTCGCAAAATATTGTTACAAATTATTCACGAATAGAATACCTTTTGGGTACGGTGGACGGCGCAACCACACTGCGGGAAGTACAAAACATGGTCTCCAGTTGGAAGAATTTAATACAGACACAGAATGACCTCGTCTTCCAGGGCATAGAAATTTTCAAAGAAATTACTGAGCAGATGGGAAAACTAAAAATTCCCGTCGGGGCGCTTTCTTCCGGCTTAACCAACGACCCGTTCGGGAATAATCTTATAAACGATTATATTTTTAACGATTTACTCGTTAGGCACGCGGTAGAAGAGTATACCGAATTTTTTCGGAAAGACATGGAATTTATTCGGGAGAACGGCGGCAGGCTTGACAACGTTACACTGGGGGCCATAAGCTCTCTGGAAAATGATTTTTCCGGTAATCTGGAAAAGGAAATTAACGATTTAAGATCGAGCGCCCAAACTCTGAAGACGAATGAACTTTTATCCGGTAAACTCACAAAAGATCCGGGGGCGCCCTCACTTTTTACGACGGTTGAAAAAATCTTGACGCTGGCGGACGCTGTGGATATACCGGACGCGAAAACACTAAAAAACGCCGCCGATCTGAACTGGATGAACGGTCAGTATGATATAATCAACGATTTTAACAATTATGAAAACTATGTTAAGCCCTTGGCCGACAATGATAAAGTTTCAAGCCTCATAAACAATGCCCGCATCATACTCGCGGCGGAGGCATACCTTAACCGCTATGTTGTTTTGAATGCCCAGTATGATTTTCTTTCAACTTCGCCTGAGCTGATAACGGCGATGATCTCATCCAGAGCGGGAGACGAGGCGAATGATATTTTCTCTCTCTCAGGCAGAGCGATTCAAAGCGCGCTCGGATCTGTGCCGTTTAACAGCGGCTATGATCCGGTCATTGTAAAAAACCTGATAGACGGCATCGCCGCCTATAACGATCTGTTTTCACAGGGCATAAATTTGAAACCCGTGCCTAAATTCCTTCAAAACCAGGATAGAAGCATCTATCAAACGGATGCCTTCAG